>JBPYEE010000605.1:0-4132 GCA_051985095.1 Vicinamibacterales bacterium
GAAAGACTTAGGAGGAAGCGCAGCACGCCATTTGCCAGATCATCGAAAACGTCGCCTCCACAAACGAAACCGACATCTATCGCGGCGGACGTCCGTGCCGCACCCCATGTCACCAACCTCAGGAATCATTCAATGCCAGTATCAGCGTCCGCATTCACATGCACCAACATTCGGCACGCCTTTTTCATCCTCGCCGGCGCCGTGGCACTCGTGTTGACCTGGCCACACGCTTTTCGGTGGATGGCCGCCGGCGGGAATATCTTGAACCCGGTCGCGTTCTTCGGCGACGCAATGGCCCCTGGCGGCACCGCCGCGTTCCTCAGCATCGACATGGCTATCGCCTGGCTCGTGTTCATGGTGTGGGTCGTGTTCGACAGCAAGCGGATTGGACTGGGTTATAAATGGGGCTGGATCTTCGTGGCATTGTCTTACATCGGCGTATCGATGGCATTCCCGGTATATCTCGTCACCCGCGAGCGGTACCTTGACAAACGCGCTCGGACCGACGAATTGAGCACCAACCGGACCTGACACCGAGCGGCCTGCCTGCTCAAGAACACGACTGTTCCCTGTCGGCCTGACTCGCGAGAGTACGATTAGCGGCTGCAACGAAGGCATTGGTAATGGGAACGTTCACACTTGGTTGCGCGGCCATATGTTGCGTCGGTCGGATTAGATCCGCTGGGCCGCCGCGCGTCAATGCATGGCCTGGGAACAAAACATGACAACCGGTCCCGATGCCACTCAACACAGCTCTTTGGGGATTGTGGCCGAGCTCGAGGCAGAGGGGTACCACGACGCCGAGCCGGTGGGCCGGGGCGGGTTCGGAGTCGTGTATCGGTGTAATGAACCGTCGCTGGACCGGGTCGTCGCAGTGAAGGTGCTCAGTTCTGATCAGGACGATGTCGACCTCGAACAGTTCGCTCGCGAGCAGCGGGCGATGGGGCGGGTCTCCGGCCACCCGAACATCGTGCCGGTGCTGCATTGCGGGCTGACCTTCACCGGCCGTCCATTCATTGTGATGCAGTATCACCGTCGAAACACGCTCGCTGCCTGGATCCAGGAGAACGGACCGTTCGGACTCCGTGAGGCGTTGACGATAGGCGTGCGCCTGGCGGGTGCTCTGGAAACCGCTCACCGCGCGGGTGTTCTTCATCGTGATATCAAGCCCGCCAACGTCCTTCTTACGGATTACGGGGAACCGCAACTCAGCGATTTCGGCATCGCGCGCATCGCGGGCAGCCGCGAGAAGGCCGCGAACATCGTGGTCGGATCGCCGTCCTATACAGCGCCGGAGCTTTTCGAGGGCCGCCCCGCGTCGACGGCTGCGGATGTTTACGGTCTGGCGGCTTCGGTCTTCACACTGCTGAGCGGCGGCCCACCTTTCCCGTATCAATCAGGCGAGAACCCCATCGTGTTTGCTCGTCGTGTGAAGGCGGGTCCGATTCCTGATCTCCGCGCGGAGGGTGTCCCCGACCCGATCTGCTCGGTTTTAGAGCTCGGGTTGAACACCGACCCGACACGTCGTCCCGCCTCTGCGGCAGCATTCGGTGAGACGCTGCGAACAGCCGCCGGCCAAGTCGGACTCCACATCGCCGCCGTTCCACTGGAGTTACCGGCACCGCCCACGGGCGCCGATGAATCCGCCTCCGGCACAAGAACGCCGGTATCAGCGGTGCATTCGGCGGCTCTCGGACTACGGTCGGACGAGTCGGCCTCGATCCGCCGAGCGCACTACCCGCCGAGCGCACCGACACGATTTCGACCGCCCACCTTCAATCGCCCGACGGTGCCGCGGCGACGAATCCTCGACCGGCTCGGCTCGGGGCCAAGAACAAAACTGGTCCTCATCCACGCGCCCGCCGGCTACGGCAAAAGCACCCTGGCCGCGCAGTGGGCCGAAGCACTGACCCGACAGGGTCTGAAGACCGCTTGGTTGGCCATCGACAGCGACGATAACAACACGGTCTGGTTTCTGGCCCACCTGATTGAGGCGATTCGGCGCACCATGCCAGACCTCGCGGACATATTGCAACAAGAATTCGAGGGGCATCTGGAAAACGCACAACAATACGTCGTGAATGCGTTGATCAATTGCCTGCATTCCGATAAACAGAGCCTCGCTCTGGTGATGGAAGACTGGCATCGCGTAAACAGCAGAGAAACCACGAACACGCTGGCCTATTTGCTGGAGAATAGTTGCCATCACCTGCATCTGATCGTGACAAGTCGTACGCGCGAGGGACTACCACTGTCCACGATGGCGGTCCAGGGGGAACTCACGGAGATCGACTCCTCGCTGCTCAAGTTCGATGCGGACGAATCTCAGGCCTTGCTAGTCGATCAGTGCGGCCTCGACCTCACAACGGGCAATATCGCCGAACTCGATGATTTCACAGACGGATGGGCAGCCGCCTTGCAACTGGTGTCATTATCGCTTCGTGGACATTCCGATCCCGCCGCGCTGATTCAGAATCTGTCCGGGCGACACAAAGCAATAGGCGAGTATTTAGCGTCCAACGTCCTGGACAGCCTGGAGCCGGATCTACTCGATTTCCTGCTGTCGACCTGCATCACCAAACAGATCTGCAGCGGGCTGGCGACCGCGCTCACCGGTAAACGGGGCAGCCAAAGCGTCCTCGAAGAGATCGAAAAACGTGATCTCTTTCTGCGCAGCACCGACACCGAAGGGTCGTGGTTCCAATACCACCACCTGTTCGCCGACTACCTTTTGCACCGCCTCGAGCGCGACGCAGAAGGTCGCATACCGGAACTTCATCGCAAGGCCGCACAGTGGTTTTCGGAACACCAGATGCTCAGCCAGGCCGTCGATCACCTGATTCTTGCCGGAGATGCACCGCAGGCGGTCGACGCCGTCGAGCGCGCGGCTGCGGATCTGAACGAACGATCCCAGATGAGCACATTGATCGGGCTTGCGGCCAAGCTGCCGACGCAACACGCCGATCCGCGCCCGAGGCTGCAAGTCGACCTCGCGTGGGCAAACGTCGTCCTTCGCCGCCTCGCGGCGGTAGGGGACGCGCTTCGGTTGGCTGAGGCCGCCATCGACTCGGTTCCGACCGAGCAAGCCGGCGACCTGCGAGCCGAGATGGACCTGATTCGCGCGGTAGTCGCCGCTTTCCAGGACCGCATCGACGCCTCCGCGGCCGCCGATGCCGTTCAGGGTTGTGTCAACAGGGCGGACACGCTGCACCCGTGGATTCTCTGCCGCGCAGCCGATGTCGGCTCATTTCGTGCCATCCGGGTATTCGACTTCGACGACGCATTGCGCTGGCAGCGGTGGGGGCACCAATACCATGAGCGCATCTCCGGCGCGCTCACTGTCAGCTACGGATACTGTTTGGCGGCGATCGCCGCGAACGAGCTGCTCGACGTTGCCGGCGCCGAAGCGCACCTGCGACACGCGATACGAATCGCGCTGCTGCCGTCCGGACGCCCAACCTACGTCGCAAAGCTCGCCGGATCCCTGTTGGGTGAGCTCCTTTACGAAAGGGGTCAACTCGACGAAGCCGAGACGTTGCTCGACGCCGCCTATGAACTCGGCACCGAGGGCGGACTCGTCGACTTCATGCTCGCAACATTCGGGACCGGGGCTCGTCTGAAATTCACCCGTGGCGACACGGAAGGCGCGCGCCGCCGACTTGCCGAAGGCCTGGACATCGCGCGCACGCTCCAACTCCCGCGGTTGGAGGCTCGCTTGCTCAATGAAACCGCCCGACTGGCCGCGATGTTGGGCGAGCCGATCGACGAGTCGTTGGCAGGGCGAATCACGAGCGCAGGTGCGCAGCGGCTCGACGAAATCGGCGATGTCACAGCCGAACTCACGGAGGATTCGCAAATCCATCGGCTCCTGATTGACGGGACACCGTCAGCGCTTGCCGCAGCCTGCGAGCGAGCACGCACTCGTCTGGTGCATGTCGATCAGGTCAAACGGCCACGCGCATACCTACACGCCACGGTCCAACTCGCGCTCTGCCTAGCTGCGGCCGGCAACGCTGACGAAGCACAAAATGTCCTGGCACCGGCTCTGAGAACCTGCGCCGCATTGGGATTGAGACAGTTGCTTATCGACGAAGGCCCACAGATGATCCGCCTCGCCAAGGAATGCGTCACG
>JBPYEE010000606.1:0-5970 GCA_051985095.1 Vicinamibacterales bacterium
GAGCGGGATCAGCACCAGGGTGTACCGCACGCCCAGGTTGAGGCGATTGACGAGCCCCACGACGCCGAACACGACCATCGCAATGCGCCAGACCAACCCGGCGGGTGTTGCGCCGCGCCACCCGCCAGGCCGGAGTGCCGCCAATGCGCCCGCGGTGATGACCAGTTCCGCCGGGGTGCTCTTCATTGCAAGCGCGGCGGGCATGTAATACCACCAGCCGGCCCTCGAACGCTCACCCATCAAAAATGACGGTTCGCCGAGCGCCTGATGGTGGAATTGCCTGGCCATCCCCACGAGGGGCGCCGGCAGCCGGACGGTTTCCCACGGCGGCAAACCCAGCGGAACCAGGGCCAGCCCGTGGAGAATCCACACGAAGAGCAACGCCACAGTGAGCAGGCCGGCCGCGAGCGTCAGCGCCTCAACCGCGCTACGAACAAACGGCTTCGAGCGGGCGCTGGCGGCACACGATGCGATCGCCGCAACGGCAAACAACGGAAGCGCCGAATACTTGGCCGCGAGTGCGACGGCGAGCGCGACGCCCACGAGCGCGCGCGATCGTAACGACGGCGCCTCCAGATGCGTTGTCAGCGCCGCCAGTGCCGCCAGCGCCGCCATCACGAAGCAGACATCTGTGGTTGCGAGCGACGTGTGCGCCACGATGGTCGGCGAGAGCGTCACCAGCGCGGTACCGAGCATCGCGCCACCGGGCCCGCAGGCGCGGAACAGCGTCCAGTAGGTCAGCACGACGAGCGGCACTCCAAACAGCGCGATTGCGCTCGCGCGCGCGAGGGTGATCGCGCGTGGATACGTCGAGGCTCCGAGGAATACCGGTGCTGCGGTCGTCAGCAGCACCGGGAGCGGGGCGACGCCCCAGTCCGCGAGGCTCTTCGTTTCAAATGATTCGTACACTGCACGGCCGAACCCGAGATAGGTCGTCTCGTCGTACGTGCCGCTCGTCGTCGCCACGGACCACCCCGCCTGCGCCGCGAGTACCAGTGTCAATCCCGTCACGGCAGCGAGATGGCGGCCTGTCGCCGAACGTGGTCTCCAGTGCGTGTCGGGGGATTCTCGTTGGCCAACGGAACCCAAACCGGCTCGCTCAGCGTCCAACATGGGGTCTACCGATTCGAGCCGGTCATCGGTGAGGAGGAGATGAGCATGTTCAAGATACTGATGCTCCTGACAGGAGTACTGGCGGCAGCGCCGAGCCTTGCGCAAACGACCGATGGCGGCTTTGACAAGGCGCTCTCCACTTCACTCGCCGCGGTTGCCAAATCGATGCACGCCACGATTCGGCGCGACCTCGCCGAAGCGGCTCTGGCCATGCCGGCCGAGGAATACGCCTACCGGCCGACACCGCAGGTCAGGAGCTTTGCGGAATTGGTCGGCCATGTCGCCACCGCAAACTTCTTCTTCTGCTCGCAGGCCAAACACGAGCGACCACCACTGGCCGCCAATCTCGAGAAGCTGACCGACAAGGCGGCACTCGTCAAAGCGCTCGACGACTCGCTCGCCTATTGCGACGGCGTGTACATGTCGACGACCGATGACAATCTCGGCGAGCCGGCGACGGTCGCCGGCATCGGGTCGATGGCGTCGACCGGGACCACCCGCGGTGCCATTCTCATCTTCAATACGACGCACAACAACGAACACTATGGCAATCTCGTGGTCTATCTCCGGTTGAAGGGCCACGTTCCGCCGTCGACGGCGCGAGCGCAATCGTCGAAAGATTGAAGGATGTCGATCATGAATGCAAGGGTGCTGGCCGCGGGCGAAGGCCGCGCGGGCCGACTCGGGGGACTGGGCGTGCGGTTCATGATTTCCGGCGCCGACTCGCGCGGGGGGGTTGCGATGGTCGAGCACCCGCTGCAGCCGCGCGCCCTTGGCGCGCCGCTCCACCGTCACAGCCGCGAGGATGAGTACAGCTTCATTCTGGTCGGGAAGGTCGGGGCGCTGCTTGGCGAGGATCTCGTGTACGGCCGCCCGGGCGATCTGATCTACAAGCCGCGCGGCCAGTGGCACACGTTCTGGAACGCCGGCGACGAGCCGGCGAGCCTGCTCGAGGTCATCTCGCCGGCCGGCTTTGAACAGTACTTCGATGAGCTGATTGCGCTCGTGCGAGCTGGCAAAGCCGATCCGGCACAGATCGCGCCGATTGCGGCGCGTTATGGACTCGACGTCGACCCCTCGTCGATTCCTGCCTTGTGTGCCGAGTACGGATTGACGTTTGCCTGAACTGCGCGACGGCCCGTTTACTTGGCGGCCACCACTGCAAAGTCGATGTCGAGGGCATCTTTGACGGACACGGCGCCGCCAACAGAAATGGGCTTGATGCCGAAAGCGGTCTGTTTGATGGTGAACCGGCCGTTTGCCTTCAGGGCATCATCGGAGAGTTCCACGCGAATAGGAGCGGTGAGGGGCTGCGCGACGCCTCGGACCGTGAGCCGACCGGCGACGAGCAAATCGAGAAGCTCGCCACGACGACTCTTGAGCGTGACGGCCGTGCTCTCATAGGTAATCTGCGGATGGTGGGCGACGTCGAGCACCTGGTCCCCTTCCATCGCTTGCTGCACCTTCGGGACATCGCCCGCGGGCTCTCCCTGGGGGGAGACCTTCAGCGCCGACGCCGCGATCACCAGCCGCACCTGCGACTGTTCGGGTGAGTCGGGGTCGACATCGATCGTACCGCTTTCAATCGGACCGTTCACCACGTGAGTGTGCCCGGCGAAACTGAAGGCACCTGTTTTGCCGACGTGAATGGTCACGTGGCTCTTCGCGGGATCGACGCTATACGTCCGAGGGGCCGCGCGCAGCGCGAGCGAGCCGAAGGCGGCTGCGCTCGCCACGGCGGTCATGACAAGTGGGATTCGCTGAGTCATCGTATCCAGTAGGTTAAGAGACCGCGCACCGTAAAGAGCGCGTCGTTCGTCCGTGAACCGCCGGTGGTCCGCGTCACGAACAGGGGTGCATACAGGACGTCTCCGGTGAGCACCGCACGCCGGGAAATCGGAATGCTTGCTCCCGCAGCAGTTGACCAGGTCGCGCCGCCGGTCTCAAGTCTTGTGTGGTCGATGAATCCGAAGGTGTGCGCATTAACCTGGAAGGCGGTATCGATGCCGCTCACGGTGATCGCCGCGTGCGGCGTTAGCCCCTTCGCCGTTTCGAGCCGCCGGGCGACGTCGAGTTCGAGGGCCCCGTAGCGAAGCGTCGCAACGTCGGCGGATGTCGCGTTGCAACCGGTCGGATTGCCGCTGGATCCGGGCGCGAACGCCAGCACGCCTTGGGGACAGGTAAACGAGCCGGTAACCGTGCCGGTTTGCCCATGTGCGCGGGCTGCGACGCGCCATACGTTGTCCACGATCGCCCACTCAACCGCGAGATTAAAGAGTCGCGGAGTCACGCCAAAGGCGCGCACCGGCGGCACGCCGCCAACGGTAATGGCGAGCCGCCGAGTCACCGCGACGCGGACGCGCGGCCTCACGTAGAGCGGCGCCTTGTTCAAATCCTCAGCGGCCGTGCCGCCGAACCCCACCTGCGACTGCTCAGGCGACAGCGTGGGGAACCAGCCGCTTTCGACTTGAAACGCGACCGAGCCGGCCATGTCCGGCGCGGTCGGATCGAATGCCTGCAGGAAGGTCGCGGTAGTGAAGTACTGCAACGCCCAGGACTCCGGCCGATCGAAGGCCAGCTGTTCGGTCGGCGAGATGACCGATTGCGCGCGCACGGCGGGTGCGATCACCACGCTGGTCAGCAAGGCACCGATCACCGCGCTCGACTTCATTGCACGATGACGGTCGCAACCATATCGGGGTGAATCGAACAGTGATACGGGAATGTGCCGACCGTCGTGAACGTCCGGCTGAATGACGCGCCCGGCGCAAGCCGTCCCGAGTCCCATGCTCCCGCATTTGCCGTCGTCGTATGTTCAATGCTGTCGTTGTTCATCCAGGTGATCGTCATGCCGCTCGCGATCGTGACCGAATTCGGGTTGAACGCCGTCGTCGTCAGGGTCTGCGCGCCGGACACGATCGACACATTGCTCCCCGCCGGCGACGGGTCCGTCGGTATCGTACTCTCGCCGCACCCCGCCAGGAAAAGCAGCAGCGCGGCGGACCCGATGAGCCGCACGGGCATGAACGTCTGCATCCCTTCGGGCCGAACGCTCGCAAACCCGTTGCCCGCGGCGCTCGCGGTTCTGACGCGGGTTTTTCAGCCGCGATCGCTACGGACGACTTACGACTAACAGCAGGCCGTTACGACGTTCGTCGCGTCAGGGCCTTGTCAGTGTGTTACGGAGACGCCAAACCGACCACGCGCAATGCTCGTTTCGGTCGGTGTTCAGTTCCGGTCGGAGGGTGGCTGTGTGGTTGTGGCTCGAATGGCGAGCGTCGATCGCCATTCGCAAGCTCATCTAGGCAGCGGTTACGCCTGGTTCGCCGGTTCAACTACCTGCTGAGTTCGTGGTAGATGACCTCCATGTCCGGCGCGACTCGGGCTGGCGGCGCCGAATAGCCTTTGAATCGGTCGGGCACGTGGTACGCAGCCGCTGCGTCCTCGGCGCTCCTTCCCGCCTTCATTTCCGATTCGGCGTACGCGAGGAACGTGGTCATGTATTCCGCATATTCTTTCAGGTCTGCCCACGTCGTCGTCGTCGCCAGATGACCGTTGATGATGGTGTCGACGTCCTTAATGGTTTCGTATGCCTTTGTCACCGTCCCCGCGTACGCGAGGCCGCTTCCACCAGCATTCGCATCCAGAATTGGTGGTTGCTTGAAAGCAAAGAGGTCTCCAACGTGCGCCACCCGTAACGCTGGAAACACGACTAAGGTGTCACCATCGGTGTGAGCTCGGCCGAAGTAGTAGAGCTCGATACGATCGTTGCCGGATCCGAGGGTCATGCGATCCGTGAAGGTCCGTTTCGCCAGGTTTCTGCCATTCTTATCACTGAAAACGGCGTACTCATTCGGCGGCCGCAGAGGGAGTCCCGTCACGGGAGTAACACGTTTCATGTTCGCCGCCGTGTTCACCTGGGCGACGACATCGATCGTCGCCGGGAATTCGACGTTGCCGCCGACATGATCGAGGTGCGAATGAGTGTTGATGATCATCGTGATCGGTTTCGGCGTCAGTGTCTTGATCGCATCAATAATCGGTTGACCCCACCCAGGGTTTTTGGTGTCGACGACGACGACGCCGTTCGTTCCGATAAAGACGCCGGTGGTTCCACCGCCCCCGTTGAGCATGTAGAGATTGTCTTTCACCTTTGCGGCAGTCACCGTTCGGGCTTGCTGCGGCGCCTGGCTCGCCGTAACGGTGAGCGACAATGCCTCAACTGCAATCAAGGCACTGACAACGAACATCCGGTTCATGCTGGTCGCCTCCACGACAGTCCGCGGCTCGGTGCCCGGCACCCGTGTGGGATGCCAGAAGGCCTTATCGGTCGCCGAGGGACTTCGTGTCTTCGTCGCGCTTTGGACCGTTGACGGTGCGATGTGAGAGGAACTGCCACTCGCCATTACGTTTGGCGTACAGGCGCTCGAACCAGACGTACTGATGGTTGATTGTCGAGTTAGAAGCATTCGCCTTCGTGCCCATGCGGTACCGTCCGATTGTGATCGCCACGTCTCCGTGTAGTTCGACTTGAACCGAGTCGAGCGTGCGATAGGCGTAGGGCTGACGCTGAACCGCCTGGACCCACGTCTCCTTTGTGTCGACCTTGAGGGGCATCCCGCCAGTTGTCCATCCATCGCCGTGCGTCATGATGAAGTCGGGCGCGACAGCTTTTTGAATGAACGCAACGTCACCCCGGACTGCGGCGTCATCGCACGCCTTTTCAAAGGCCATGACCTCTTTGATCCTGGCTGCGTCGGCTGAATTCGGAGCCGGTACTCCGGGAGGCGCGCCGCCGACGCCGGGCGGCACGTTTGATTGACCGCCACCTCGTGTGGAGCCAGACGGCGATGGCTG
>JBPYEE010000607.1:0-5818 GCA_051985095.1 Vicinamibacterales bacterium
TACGGCGCCGCGGTCATGATCCGCAACGAGCCGGAGAGCCGCAACCTCGAGCTCTATCAGCGATGGGTCCCTGACATTCAGGACGCGTTGCCGCTCGCCGCCGAGGATCGACCCTCGGTCCGGGGTCACGTCACGCCGATGGAAGTGATGGACACCCCGTTTCGCGCCGGCGACCTGCGCCATGGCTACCAGGCGGTCGCCGATAACCTGCCGAACGATCCCCGCATCCACAAGGAGAAGGGGACCAAGAAAATCTTCTTCAAGAACTTCATGGACGCGCGCGTGCATGAGATCATCCTGCCGCTCGCGGCGAAGGTGATGGAGCCGGCCCAGGCGGCACAAGCCTCTGCCGAGGGGTATCTCGCCTCGACCGTGCTGCATGAAATCTGCCATGGGCTCGGGCCCGCCTATGCGCGGGTCAACGGGCGCCCGGTCGACATCCGGGCCGCCCTTGGCGCGTCGTTTTCCGGTCTCGAGGAAGCCAAGGCGGACGTCGTGGGCATGTTTGCGCTCAAATGGCTGATCGACAAGCGGGTGCTGAAACGCGAACGCCTCGAGGAGTACTACGCGTCCTATATCGCCGGAATCCTCCGGACGGTCCGCTTCGGCACGGGCGAGGCGCACGGCCGAGCCGAAATGATGGAGTTCAACTATCTGGCCGCCGCGGGCGCGATTGAGAGCCGCAACGGCCGGTATCGGGTGGAATACGCGACGATGCCCGGCGCGATCGAACGCCTCGCCAGAGAACTGCTTGAACAGGAGGCGACCGGCGATCGGGCGCGCGCCGAAGCGTGGTTCGCGAAATACGATGTGATGCCTGACGCGCTCACGCGCGCCCTGGCGGCCGCGCGCGACGTGCCAATCGACATCGACCCGATCGTGGCGTTCGACGAAGTCGTGCAATAGGAAACGCTGATAAGATTTGGCCAGATGAGAATCGCGATCGCAGCGGTCATCGCCGGCTTCGCGACGACCCTCGTCCAGGCCCCGGTCGGGGTGACCGTCAACGGCCGCACCTGGACGCAGGAGCAGCTGTTTCAGCGGAACATCGGCGGCCGCGATGATCAGACGACGCCGTTTCCGCCGCACCGCGTCATCGCCAACATCTACTACGTCGGCACGAAAAGCCTGTCGTCGTTTCTGATCACGACGCCGCAGGGTCACATCCTCGTCAACAGCACCTACGAGCGGAACGTGCCGATCATCCGAAAGTCGGTCGAGGATCTCGGCTTCGCCTTCACGGACATCAAGATCCTGATTGGCAGCCATGCGCACGGCGATCATCAGGAGGGCGACGCGCTGGTCAAACAGCTCACCGGCGCGCAGGTCGTCGCCATGGCCGAGGACGTGCCGGCGCTCGAGGCGATGGTGGCCGGCAACAAGCCGCATCCGATCGATCGCGTGATCCACGACGGCGACACGGTGTCGCTCGGCGGCACGACCCTCGTGGCGCACCTGACGCCGGGACACACGCGTGGCTGCACCACCTGGACGATGACGGTCCAGGACGGCGGCAAGCCGTACGACGTGGTGATCATCGGCAGTCTCGGCGTGAACCCGGGATTCCGGCTGGTCAACAACCCGACCGTCCCGCACCAGGCCGACGAGTACGTGCGGGCGTTCAACGTGTCGCGCGCCCTGCATTGCGACGTGCCGCTGGCGTCGCATCCGGCGATGTACAACATGTCCGACAAGTACGCCCGCCTCGCGCGAGGCGGACCCAATCCGTTCATCGATCCCGCTGGGTACACAGCGGAACTCGACCTCGACGAAGCCATGTTCCGCGCCGTCCTCGCGGCGCAGCAGAAGGACTGACCATGAAAAGACTCGCCCTCATCGTGACGGTTGCCGGCCTTGCGACCACGGCGCCGCTGGCGCAGAACGACGCGGCGCGGTGGCAGGCGCAGGCGAAGAACGTCACGATTGTGCGTGACGACTGGGGCATCGCCCATGTCCACGGCAAAACCGACGCGGACACCGTCTTCGGCGCCGTGTACGCGCAGGCGGAGGACGACTTCAATCGCGTCGAACTGAACTTCATCAACGGCATCGGGCGCCTCGCCGAAGCGGAAGGCGAACGCGAGATCTACCGGGACCTGCGGATGAAGCTGTTCATCGATCCGGTGGAGATGAAGAAACAGTACGATGCCAGTCCCGCGTGGCTGAAGAAGCTGATGGATGCCTGGGCTGACGGGCTGAACTTTTATCTCTCGACACACCCCCAGACCAAGCCGCGGGTCATTACCCATTTCGAGCCGTGGATGGCGCTGACCTTCAGCGAAGGCAGCATCGGCGGCGACATCGAGCGCGTCAACCTCACGCAGCTCGAGGGGTTCTACGGCAAGGGCGAGCAGCGGCCCTCAGCGGTCGCCGGCGTCTGGCGCCGCGGGGACGACTCCCCGGACCCCGTCTACGTCGAGCCGACCGGGTCGAACGGGGCCGCCGTTGCGCCGTCGAACACGAGCGGCCACCACGCGCTGCTGTTGATCAACCCGCATACCTCGTTCTTCTTCCGGTCCGAGCTGCAGATGACGAGCGACGAGGGGTTGAACGCGTACGGGGCCGCGACGTGGGGCCAGTTCTTCATCTACCAGGGGTTCAATGACCGCGCGGGCTGGATGCACACCTCGAGCGGAGTCGACGCGATCGACGAGTACCTCGAAACGGTGACCAGGAAAGGCAATGCGTTCGTCTACAAGTACGGCAGCGAAGAACGGCCTGTGACGGCGAAGACGATCAAAGTGCCGTACAAGACGGACCGCGGGATGGCGGAAAAGTCCTTCGTCACCTATCGCACCGAGCACGGGCCCGTGGTGCGGGAGCTCGATGGCAAGTGGGTCAGTATCCACCTGATGGAGGAGCCGCTAAAGGCGCTCACGCAGTCCTTTACGCGGACCAAAGCGCGCGACCTCAAGGCCTTCCGGCAGTCGATGGAGCTGCACACGAATTCCTCGAACAACACGATCTACGCCAACGCGGACGGCGATATCGCGATGTTCTACGCCAATTTCATCCCGCGTCGGGATGAGCGGTTCGACTGGACGAAGCCGGTCGACGGCAGCGATCCCGCGACGGCATGGAAAGGGCTCCTGTCGGTCGACGAGAGCCCGAACGTCATCGACCCCGCGACCGGCTGGCTCTACAACACGAACAACTGGCCGTGGACCGCGGCGGGAGCCAGCAGCCCGAAGCGCGACGCCTTCCCGAAGTACATCGAACGCAACGGCGAGAACCCGCGCGGCATCCATGCGGTCGAACTGCTGTCGAGGAAAAAGGACTTCACGGTCGACTCGCTCGTGGCGGCGGCCTTCGACACTCACCTGACCGAGTTCGACGTGATGATTCCGCCGCTGCTCAAGGCGTTCGATGCGACGCCCGACACCAGCCCGTTGAAGGGACCAGACGTTCGCGAAGCGATCGAGCTGCTGCGATCGTGGGATCGCCGGTGGGCGGTGTCGTCGGTGCCCACTTCGATCGCCGTCTTCTGGGGCGAGGAACTCGGCCGGCGCTTCAGCGACGACGCGCGCCGAGCCGGCATGTCAGCCGACGATTACGCCGCCGCGCACGCGACCCCGGAGCAGCAGCTGCAGGCGCTGTCAGCGGCGCTCAACCGGCTCGAGGGGGACTTCGACACCTGGAAGACACCGTGGGGCGAGATCAACCGGTTCCAGCGCGTGACCGGTGACATCGTGCAGCCGTTCGACGACCGGCAGCCGAGCATTCCGGTCGGCTTCACCTCATCGCGATGGGGGTCGCTGGCGTCGTTTGGCGCCCGGCCCTACGGCGGCACGAAGAAGTGGTACGGCACGACCGGCAACAGCTTCGTCGCCGTGGTCGAATTCGGCGACCGGGTTCGCGCGCGCGCGGTGACCGCCGGCGGCGAGAGCGGTCACCTCGGCAACAAGCACTTCAACGACGAGGCGCAGCGATACGCCGCCGGCAACTTGCGCGACGTGTACTTTTATCCGGATCAACTCAAGGGCCATACGGAACGCACGTACCATCCCGGCGAGTAGGCGCTGCGGTTCATCGCTCGCGGTCCCTGGACTCGGACATCAGCCGCACGAACTCCTCTTCGCGGAGGTCACTCGCGCGCACGAACCCGGCGGGACGGTTGCGGGACGGCGGTTGCAGGATCCATGCCTTCTGCAGCAGCTCGCCGTAACTCGGCACCCGGCGATCGGAGTAGTCGGTGCACGACGTCACCTTGAACGTGATGCGCGTCTGCGCCATCTGCCCGGCGTCGCAGATGACCATCTCCTCGTCGAGGGCGTGGCCGCGCGTCACCCGGGAGAACCGGCAGGAGTAACAGAGGCTATCGGCGCCATGCACCGGCGTACCCCGGTCGACTTTGATTCGCATCGCATTGCGTCCCCGCCACCCGCTGCATGTCGGCTGCCATGGATGGGCGCCCCCGTTTCGTGAGTCGTTCAACCGGAGAGGCGGCGCCGTCCTGGACGGAGACGGCAGGTTCTTCCGGAGGTCATTGACCGAGACGGTGAGAAATTGCACTATGCGGGGCATGCCGACGAGGAAAGCCGTCGTGAGGGTGGTCGCCGCCGTCCTCCTGGCGCTGGTCGTGTCGGCCGGCGCGTCGGCCGACGAGATTCGAGTCGCAACGTCCGGCGCGTTCGCGGCGGCGCTGGCCGAGTTGGTCCCCCCGTTTGAGCAGGGCAGCCATCATCACGTCACAACGGTGTCAGGCGCGTCGATGGGCAACACGCCGGATTCGATTCCGAACCGCCTGCAGCGGCACGAGCCGATTGACGTCGTCATCCTGGCCGATTCGGCGCTCGACGATCTGTCCCGATCCGGGCTTGTGGTGGCCGGCAGCCGCGTGGACCTGGTCCGCTCGCGAATCGGCATGGTGGTGCGCAGGGGCGCGCGGCAGCCGGACATCAGCTCCGTCGAGGCCCTGATCCGGACGCTGCACGCGGCGTCGTCGATTGCATACTCGTCGAGCGCCAGCGGCGTCTATCTGTCCGACGAGCTGTTCCCGCGACTCGGCCTTGCCGAGGAGATCCGCCGCAAGGGGCGACGGATCGAAGTAGAACGCGTCGCCGCCGTCGTCGCGCGCGGCGACGCCGAGATCGGATTTCAGCAGATCAGCGAACTGCTGCCCGAGCCTGGCGTCGATCTGGTGGGTCCGTTGCCGGACGGTGCCCAGAAGATCACCGTGTTCGCCGCGGCGATCGTGGTGGGCTCGCATGCCGTCGACGCGGGGAAGTCAATAATTGCCTTTCTCGCCTCGCCTGCTGCCGCCGCGGCGATTCGCCGGAGCGGCCTCGACCCGGCGGGTGCATTGAAAAGGAGCGATCGCAGATGAAGCGTTATGTGTCAGTGGCAGTGTTGGTGACGGCTGCGGCCGCCGTTCTCGTGGCGCAGGCGCCGAAAGGCTGGAAGATGCGCGTCGACCAGAGCACGAGTTCGTCTGATCCGGATGCGCCCGGGACGATCAAGTTCGTCACGATGGGGACCGGGTTTCATGCGACGAACCCGCAGGCCGCGATCTACTGGAATCCGGCCAACACCGCGAGCGGCAGTTATACGCTGAAGGGCACGTTCACCCTGATGAAGCCGAGCGACCACACGAACTACTACGGGTTGATCTTCGGTGGCCGCGATCTCGACGGCGCCGCACAGGCCTACACCTACTTTCTCGTGGCGCAGGACGGCACCTGGCTGGTCAAACGGCGCGACGGTGACCGATCGGTGTCCGACGTCGCACCGAAAACGCGGAACGACGCGGTGAAAAAGCCTGGCAGCGATGGCCGGTCGACCAATGCGCTCGAGGTTCGCGTCGCCGGCGACAAAATCG
>JBPYEE010000608.1:0-6023 GCA_051985095.1 Vicinamibacterales bacterium
TCACCGCCAAAATAGGTATTCGCGAACGAGCGGTTCACCATCATCCCGGGGGTGTTGGATTCCTGAGGGCACATCTCGCCGGCGAGGAGTGGAATGTGCATCGTCGCAAACAATCCGGCGCTGCCGATGCGCGATTCGGCGATAACTTTCGGTTCGCTGTCCGCCCGCCCCTCGGCCACGTTCAACTCCACCGGGAACGTGCCGGGCACGCCCGGTAAGAGGAAGGTCGCTGCCGAGGATTCCACTCCCGGCACCGCGGCGACCGCTTCAAGGATGCGTTTGACTGTCTGTCCCGACGCCTTCAAATTGCCCGTTTCCCCCCAAGACGCGCTGATGCGGAACGTGAGCACGTGATCCGGATCGAACCCTCCCGCGACCCGACCCAATTCCTGGAAGCTGCGTAGCAGCAGTCCCGCCCCTGCGAGCAGCATGACTGCCAGCGCGACCTGGACCCCCACGAGCACGAACGAAGCCGGCCGCCGGCCCGACACCTGCGAGCGTCCCGACGCCGCCAGCGATCCCGCCAGAGTGCGGCGCGTTCCGGCAATCGCCGGCAGGAGCCCGCACGCTAATGTGGCCGCCACCGCGCAAAACAACGAATACGCGACGAGACGCCAGTCGAGCCCGATCTCGTCGACGCGCGGCAAGTCCCTGGCGAGCACACGGAACACCCGCGCCGTAGCGGCTGCCAGCCCGAGCCCCAGGCCTGCGCCCGCGAGCGCCAACAGAAAAACCTCGGTCAGCAACTGCGCGGCTACCGAAGCACGTGACGCTCCCAGGCTGAAGCGCACCGCAATCTCATGCTGCCGTCCCGCGGCTCGCGAGAGCAGCAGTGCCGCGATATTGGTACAGGCGATCAGCAGCAGCAGGGTCACCGACCCGAACACCACCCACAGGGACTCCCGCACGCCGCCAACCGTCTGCTCTTTGAGCGGCTGGATTCCAGGGCGGATCTGCGCATCCGGCTTCGGAAATTCGCGGGCGAGATCGGCCTGCACGGTTTCGAGGTCGGCGCGCGCCTGCGCCAGCGTCACGCCTGGCTTCAGCCGTCCGACGCCCAGAAACCAAGTCAGATCGCGACTGCGTGCGTACGGGAAATCAGGCGCACTGACCGACCAGAGGTCGACGTTCCGCTGAACGAAGGCCATCGACGCCGGCATCACACCGACGATCGTGTACGAAAGCTGCTGCGCGTATATCCCCAGCCGCAGGGTCTTGCCGATGACGTCGGGACTGGCGCCGAAGCGCCGCCGCCAGTATCCGTCGCTGATCAGGACGGCGTTGGGGCCGCCATAGTGTTCCTCCAGCGGGCTGAAGTCACGGCCGAGTTGCGGTGCCACGCCCCAGACCTGCAGGAATCGCGGCGACACCAAGGCATGCGTCAGCTTCTCCGGCAGATCGCCGGACGCCTCGGAATCGTCCTGAGTGTAGTAGCCGCTGATCGCATCGAACGTATGGTTCAGCCGGTTCCAATCCTCGAGCCGTGCGGGAGCAATGTTAGGCTGCGGCGTCTTTGCCTGTAGCTGCGCGATGCTGACGATCCGGTCGCTGTTCGGAAAGGGCAGCGGTCGCAGCAGCACCGAATTGATTGCCGAGAAGATGGCGCTGTTGGCCCCGATCCCCAGTGCCAATGTCAGCACCACCGTGATCGAGAACGCCGGCGCCTTCGTCAACGCGCGCACCGACACCCTTACATTCCGCAGTGTCGCATCCAATCCTTGGGCGATGCCCATATGTCATCCTTCCGGTGTCGTTGCCGAGCTGTTCCCGCGCTAGAGTACGCCATCCACGCAGCGCGTGGTCATCCAGCAGCCACCAGAGTCGATCATCATCGACGGACGGGCGAAGTGTGGTTGCGCTGGGACTGCAACGCGATGGCACGCTTTCTGTTCGGTGCTGCCCCACGATCAACGGATCATTGGCTTGGTCGCACTGGCGACGCTGCCGGGGCAGGCTTGCCGACGGCGATCGTGCGCAGCAGGATGGCATCGGTCAACGTGAACGCTGCCTGTGTTCGCACCGATCGCGGGCGCCAGCGATAACACGGCCCCTGTCGGCGGTGCCCCCGAATTCCGGACGGTATAGCCCAACAGGATTAGACGATTTAGAGATGACTACCGTTTGCTGGCGCCGCCCTTCGGAGGATTTCTACCACCCTCCGCGGACCAACAGCCATAATCCGAGACCCAGCGCGACTCCGACGCCGATCAGTGACGCCAGCTTCGGGGTGAAATACGGGTAGGCCATGAACACAAGCCCGGCGACGAGCAGCGGCCAGCGGTCCTGCTTCCCGTACACGAACAGCACGAATCCGATCCCGGCCGGAATCAGCGACAAAAACAACCAGGCCGGATCGATCGACATCGCTTCGCGATGATACGTCCGACCGGAGGGATGTACACCGTTTTCGGCTTCAAACTCACCGTCCGTCATCTTACTGACATCAACGTGTCGTGACGACGTTGCTCGCGTCGCCAGCGCCCCTGCAGTAGGATCCGCGGCGTGAGACACGAGTTGGTCATGCGCTTGGCGCGGTTGGTCGTGCCGCCGATGACGATCGCGACGGCTGCGTTTTTCATTGTGCCGCTCCTCGCGATAGCGACGGCCGCCTATCCAGCGCTGCCGGTCAATATCGGCGCCGTTTCATGGCTCTTGGTGTTATTCCTGCCGCAAGCGCTTGCCGTCGCTCTCCCGATCGCTATACCGGTCGCCGTGTTTCTGGGTTGTCGCCGGGCGCCCATCACGCGCCAGGTGTATACGACCGTCGGCGTCTTCACCATTGCGGGAGCGCTCGTCATTACCGCGTTAAACCTCTGGGTCGCGCCCGTGACGAACGCCGCGTATCGCAAGCTAGCCTTCGGCGCCGCCGCGGGTCGATTGGTCGACGGCCGGCGTCTCAATGAACCTGCTGGAGCCGGCGACCGGTTTCAGATTCGGCATCGGTGGACGGGGCCAGAGTCGCTGCTCGTGCTTGCAGCGTTCGCAATTGCCGCGTCGCGCATTGCGTACCGGCAGTCAACGCAATCGAAGTGACGCCGGCCGGATAGCCACCTGGAACGAACGTCGAACGCGTGGCAACCGCACGTCGTTGACGGAGCAGGAATCACGACTGAAAATCGTTTCACCCCGACGCGTGGTTGTCTATCTCATGGCCGTCGATTCGCCGGCGGCGGTGCTGGTCGTCGGATACCGCCTTATCGTTCACGCCCATCCTGGTCCCGATTGGACATTGCGCTAACCTACTTCTTGGCGGAGGTGATCGCCCTGCTCGGCATCAGCGTGTTCCTGATGGTCAACAGGGGAGCGTCGGGGAGCAGAAAGGTAGTGGAGCCGTGATCGTATCAACGACCCTCGCCGTCATTGCCTCTACCGTGCTTGTTGGGCAGCCTGTTCCGCCACCGCCGCCCCTGGAGCCGACGCCGATGAGCAGCGATCCGGTCTCGCCATCGGTCGCGGCGACGTGGGGTGCCGATCTCAATCACGACGCCCTGCGTCTTACGTTTCCCGCGCTCGCGTGAGGGATGCCTGGCTGGACGTTTCAGGGATCATTCGGGTCGCCGGTCCGGCTGTGCATTTTGCCCCTGGGGATCTTCGTCCGGGAAGTCCGCCACCGCCGCCCGTGTTAAGCCAGAAAGTCTTCAGCCAGCTGGTCACCGTTGGCTCGACCAGCTACACGGTGACCCTCGATCGGAGCGCGGGCCGAGTCTCCATCGACTCGCCGACGACGTCACTAGAAGGCGTGAATGCAATCCTCGTTGACGGCATCAACAGTGCCGGCCCACTGATCATCAGGACCCTGTGGTCGATCCGCAGCTCCCGACGCAGATCCCGGCGGATCGCGGTCGTCCGTTTCGAGCGGTGATCCAACGGTCGCCGGAGCTGCAGCAATTCCTGCAGTCCGACGTGCCGGTTGGCGATCCAGGGAAGCAGCGGGCGGCGGACATGCTGTGCGCCTACACATTGCACAACGTGATCCCGCAATGATCAGGCGCTTGATCTGGTGCCAGATCGAATACGACGCGCCAGTTCAGGCTGTCTGCGCTCGATGTCCACTCGGTCTCGAAGACGGGCGAACCGTCGAACCGAAGAGCGCGTATTGTCCAACAATTCGATCGACGCCACCGGCTGAGTATCCGGGGCTCCGTATTGATCAATAGCGACGTCGGCTCGCGACGGCCGTGAACGCGCCCGCTGAACCATGTTTGCCGACGACAGGTTACTCGGCCCGGAGCGCGATCATCGGATCGACGGCCGTCGCGCGGCGGGCGGGAACCCAGCTGGCAATGAGTGCGACGCCGGCGAGGAACAGAGCGGTTCCCATGAAGCTCACCGGGTCGGTCGCGCTGACGTTGTAGAGCAGGCTCTTCACGACACGCGTCACGGCGAACGCTCCGACGAAGCCGCACAGAATCCCGGCGGTCGCAAGGCGGGCCCCATGGCCGACAATCAGCCGAAAGACATTCTTGCGGCTCGCGCCAAGCGCCATGCGGACGCCGATTTCCTGCGCGCGTTGCGAGACCGCGTATGACAGCACCCCATACACGCCGATCGCGGCAAGCGCGAGCGCGATCACGCCGAAGATCGAGAACATCCATCCGAACAAGCCGTACTCCCAATAGGTGTCAGCGCGTGCGTCCTCGCCCGTCTGCACGTTGAAGACCGCGAGCGTCGGATCCGACCGACGAATCTCCTGGCGCACGACGGACGCAAAGCCGGCGGGGGCGCCTCCGGCGACACGGATCGTCAGGCCGGTCGTACGCGAAGGGTCGCGCGGATAAGACACGAAGGCGTACGGCGCGGGTTTGCCGTCACGTACGGTGAAGAGGCGGAAATCGCCGACGATGCCGATCACGGTCAGCCAATCGCTCGTCGGATCACGAGTGAACCTGAATCGCTGTCCAATCCGATCGGTCCGATCGGGCCAGAGCCGATTGGCAAACACCTGATTCACGACGACGACGTTCGAACGCGTGGCCGCTTCCGTTGAGGTGAAGTCACGTCCAGCCACCAGCTGGACATTCAACGCGCGCAGCCAGTGTTCGGTGACTCCGAAGGACAGCGCGTTCGGCGCCTGGTCCCGCGACAGCGCGACACCTTCGGGGACGACCGTGCCGCCGGTTCCGCCGCCCACGTACGGGACCATACTCGATCCCATCACCGCATCGACGCCGGGCAGTGATTCGACGCGGTGGACGACGTCGAGCGTTCGGCGTACCTGAGTCTCCGGCGACTGATACGAATCATCGGCCATAAAGAAGCGCAGCAGCAGGAGGCCGCGGGCATCCAGACCGGCGCGAGCGCTCTGGAAGTTCATGAAGCTTCGAACGAACAGCGACGCGCCCACCAGCAAGACGAGGGACAACCCGATTTCAGCGGCGACGAGCGCGCTGCGCAGTCGATTGCGGCCGGCGGCAGAACTACGCCCGTCTCGCAGGGAGTCGTGCAGGTTGCTGCGAACCGCCTGGAGTGCTGGAGCAAGACCAAACAGCATCCCCGTCAGGACGCTGACGAACGCGGCATACGCAAGTACCCGCGGATTCATGCTCCAGTCGACGTAGTAGGGCGTCTGATTCTGAGGCGGAATCGACGAAGTCAGCCAGCGCAACCCGATCAGCGCCACGAGCGCGCCGAGTGGCGCGCTGAGGAGCCCAAGCAACACGCTCTCGGTGAGCAGCTGGGCGACGATGCGGCGCCGCCCGGCCCCGATCGCTGCGCGCACTGCAATCTCGCGGCGTCGAACCGTTGCGCGTGCCAACAGAAGATTGGCGACATTCGCACACGCGATCAGCAGCACCAGTGTGACCGCTCCCATCATGGTGAAAACGATCAGGCGGATATCCGAAGGCATCAAATCGTCGTACAAGGTCACGACCGAGCCGCTCCAGCCCTGATCGTCAGCGTGTTCGGTGGCGAGTTGGTCGGCAACTGCCTTCAGGTCCTGTCTGGCCCCCGCCAGCGAGGTGTCCGGCTTCAGCCGGGCCAACACGCTGATTCGCCGGTCTGCGCGGGTGGCGGCATTCTCC
>JBPYEE010000609.1:0-8946 GCA_051985095.1 Vicinamibacterales bacterium
GGCGCAGGCGGTCGACCTCACGGCCGCCCGCCAGACCGTCGAACATGCCATTGCCGTCCTGGTCGGCCAGCCGGCTTCGACGTTTTCGATCGCGATGGCGCCGCAGGCCATCGAACCGCCCGCGGTCCCCGTCGGGATGCCGACGCAGCTGCTCGAACGGCGGCCCGATATCGCCGCGGCGGAGCGTCGCGTGGCGGCCGCCAGCGCGCAAATCGGCGTCGCGACGGCGGCGTACTATCCGATTCTCACGCTCACCGCCGGGGCCGGGTTCGAAAGCAGCGGATTCGGCACCTTCCTGGCGGGCGCCAGCAACCTCTGGGCGGTGGGACCCACGCTGATCGTCAACGTGTTCGATGCGGGTCGGCGCCGCGCGGTCAAGGAGCAGGCGATCGGCGCCTACAACCAGGCGACGGCGAACTACCGGGAGTCGGTATTGTCCGCCTTTCGCGAGGTGGAGGATCAGCTGTCATCGCTGCGCGTACTGGACGAGGAGGCGCGCGTGCAGGCCAACGCCGTGGCCGCCTCGGAGCGCTCGCTGACCCTCGCGACCAACCGGTATCGCGGCGGCGTTGCGAGTTACCTCGAGGTGATCACCGCGCAGGGCTTCGCGCTGACCAACGAACGCGCCGCCGTCGACATCGTGACGCGCCGTATGAATGCGACCGTCCTGCTGCTGAAGGGGCTCGGCGGCGGATGGAACGTGTCGACGCTGCCCGCGCTCACGAAATAGGGTCTTCCTCGCCGTCCTGGAACGGCAGGCCGCCGGTCAGTTCGGGCGCCTGCAGCATCCGCGGCACGCGATCAATCGGGTCGAGTGGTCGGATCTCGTCGCCGCCGTTGGCGGCCTGCAGCTCCCGGAACTTCCGCGCTTTGATGAGGACGTTGCCCTCGAGCGAGCCGACGGCCTGGTTGTAAGCCTCGAGCGAGGACCGCAGTCTGGTGCCGAGCGAGTCGAAGTGACCGCCGAGCACCCGCACCGACTCGTAGAGCTGTTTGCCGAGGTCGCTGATCTTCCGCGCGTTGTCTTCCATCGCGTCCTGCTGCCAGCCGTACGCCACCGCCCGGAGCAGCGCGATGAGCGTCGTCGGGCTTGCCGGAATCACGCGTTTGTCGACTCCGAACTCGATGAGGGCCGGGTCCTGCTCGAGGGCGGCGCTGAAGAACATCTCGCCCGGCAGGAACATGACGACGAAATCGGGAGTGACCGGCACTTTGTCGATATAGCTCTTGGCCGACAGCTGCGCGATGTGGCTGCGAACCTGGCGCGCGTGATCGGCCAGCAGCCGTTGACGGGCGTCGTCGTCGGGCGCCTCGAACGCGCGGAGATAGGCGTCGAGCGGCACCTTCGCATCGATGATGACGTGTTTGCCGCCCGGCAGATTGACAATCACGTCGGGCCGAATCCGCCCGTTGTCCGAGGCGATCGTCTCCTGCTCGGTGAAGTGGCAGTGCTCGATCATTCCGGCGAGTTCCACGACGCGTCGCAATTGCAGCTCCCCCCAGCGGCCGCGGACGCTCGGGCGCTTCAGCGCATCGGTCAGCCGACGCGTCTCGTCGCGCAGGTTCTGGCCCATCAGGTCGAGGGAGACCACACGCTGCATGAGCTGGGCGCCGGATTCGACGCGCCGGCGCTCCGATTCCTTGATCTCCTGGTCCACCTGCTCGAGGGTCTTCTGCATCGGCGCCAGCAGATCCTCGATCGCCTTCCGGCGCGCGTCGATGTCGGCGGCCGCTTCGCTCCGGGTCTGCTGCAGTCTGGTCTGGGCCAGCGACAGGAACTGCTCGTTGTTGTGCTTGAGCGCGTCCGCGCTGAGCGCCTGAAAGGTCTCGCGCAGCTTCAGACCAGCATCGTCGTACGCCTTCAGGCGCTCGGCATGAATCGCGCGCTCCTTTTCCAGTTCGATCCGCACGCGCGCGTGCGCCGATCGGGAGGCCAGCCAGCCGACGAGCACACCCAGGACGAGCCCGATGCCGAGCAGCGTGATCGGAATGAAGGACTCGATGCCCACGATTATCGCACGCGCTATCGCGCCATCACGAACGGAATCCAGGCCTCCGGCAGCTGAAGCTCCGCGGCATGGAGCACCGACGACATCGCATGATCGCGTGCCGCGCTCGCGACCGGGCGCGCAGGGACCGTCGCCGCAAGGTGCCGCAGGGCGCGACGCGCGGCCATCTGCGCCGACCGCCGCCGATCGTCAGCGCGTCCGGCGGCAGTTCGCCCCGTCGCGGCGCGCGCTGACGCCCGCTCGGCTTTGAGCGCGGCGAGCCGGCCGTGATTGACCGACTCGAACGGGAGCTGGAACTGGAAGCGCGCGTCCGACGCCGTCGCGAGCTCCCCCGCGCTCGCGAGCGCCTTCTGGCGATCAAGTTCCGCGCGGTAACACGCAAAACAGAGCGTCCGGGCCCCACCCTCGGTCGCGCGGTGAGCGCGCTGCCGCAGGTGGCGGCACCCGGGACAGAGCGCCGTCGGTTGCTGACCCTCCAGCTCGCCGCCCGGGAAGCTCACCCATTCAGCGCCGAACATTTCGTCGTCAGTTGGTGCCATACCGGCCGATTGTAGGGGGGCGGTGTGACAGATCAGGTCACACCGGTCCCTGGGCTAAATCGTGACGTGCTGGACGGTGTTCCCGCAGGCCTCGAGGAAGGCGGCGAAGTCGCGCGCGGCGATCGTGAGCGTCACCGTGTTGATATTCGGATGGAACGAGAGGCGTGCGGCGGACTTGAGATCGCGGTCGAGGACGACGCGGACCGCGTGCGCCCGATCGTTAATCAAGCCAAACGGCGACACGGAGCCGGGCGTGAGGCCAAGATGGCTCATCAGGCGATCCGGCGACGCAAAACTCAGTTTGCCGTCGCCGATCTGGTCGGCAAGCTTGCGCAGATCGACCCGCTTGGCGTGTTCGACCACCACCAGGTAATGCCGATTCCCTTTCTGATTTCGCAAAAACAGATTCTTGCAGTGCGTCGCGTCGATCCCCGCCCAGTGTTCGACGGCCTCCTCGACCGTGGCGACCGGCGGATGCTCGTGTCGGGTGTAGTCGATGCCGAGCTCGCGCAGGCGTGCGGCAACCGCGCGTTCCTGATCGGTCATAGCGTCAAGACTGCGGCACCGGTGACGCGGCCGTGCCTCAGATCGTCGAGCGCGCGGTTCGCCTCGGCGAGGGGGTAGGGCTGCACATGCGTTCTGACCGGCACCTGGGGTGCGAGGGCGAGAAACTCGATCGCGTCCTGCCGCGTCAGGTTCGCGACCGATCGCAGCACGCGCTCGCGCCACAGCAACGAATACGGAAAGGAGGGAATGTCGGTCATGTGAATGCCGGCACACACGACCGTGCCGCCGGGCCCGACGGCAGCCAACGCCGTGGGCACCAGCGAGCCGACCGGCGCGAAAATGATCGC
The DNA here is from genome assembly GCA_051985095.1 of Vicinamibacterales bacterium. Lineage (GTDB taxonomy): Bacteria > Acidobacteriota > Vicinamibacteria > Vicinamibacterales > CAVVIG01 > Gp6-AA45. The sequence continues at coordinate 3,403 of JBPYEE010000609.1, forward strand.
GGCGTCGAGCGGCGTCGGCGGCGGGTCGGTCGACGCGCCGGCCCACTCGCATCCCAGCTCGCGCGCCAGCCGCTGGGCCGCCAGATCACCAGGTGAGGTAAACGCCAGCACGTGGCGCTTCTGGTGGATCGCGAGCTGCGCGATGATATGTGCCGCCGCCCCAAAGCCGTAGAGGCCAAGGCGCCGGGCGTCACCCGTCAGACGGTAGGCCCGGTACCCGATCAGGCCAGCGCACAGGAGCGGCGCCGCCTCCGCATCCCCGAACCGCGATGGGACCTTGAAGGCGTACCGCGCGTCAGCCACCACGTACTCGGCGTAGCCGCCGTCGATCGTGTAGCCCGTGAATCGGGCGTTGGGGCACAGATTCTCCCGCCGGGTCGTGCAGTACTCGCACGTCCCGTCGGTGTACCCCAACCACGGGATGCCAACGCGGTCGCCAGGGGCGAACCCGGCGACGCCGTCGCCCACCTGTTCCACCACGCCGACGATCTCGTGGCCGGGGATGATCGGGATGATGCCATCGGTCAACTCGCCGTCGACGATATGGAGGTCGGTGCGACAGACGCCGCACGCCCGGACGCGCACGAGCAGCTCGCCGGGCCGCGCAACCGGCGCGTCGCGGGTGAGCGCGTGGAGCCGCCTGCCGCCGGCCGCGGTCAGAACCATCGCCCTCATCGACGGCGTCCCATCAAGCCAGCCCCGACGACAACTTTGTGATCCCGTGCGAGATTTGTAAGTACCACGTGCGGGGGATTCACCGGTCTACGCCGATTTGCTGACGTTTTCGGCGCCGCAGCCAGCCCAGCCGCCGGCATTCCGCTTGCCCTCGGACCCGCGTCACACCCGACCCGAACGATTCTTGCATATTGCTGTGGCATCGAAGGAGTAACGCGCGTGATTTCTGCCCTGCTCTCCCGGTTTTCCCACGATCTCGCCATCGATTTGGGCACGGCCAACACATGCGTGTACGCCCGCGGCAAAGGAATCGTGGTCAGCGAACCGTCCATTGTGGCTCTGAACAAGGTCAACGGCCGCATCGAGGCGGTTGGCGCCGAAGCCAAGGAGATGCTGGGCCGGACGCCCGGCAACATCACCGCCATCAAACCGATGAAGGACGGCGTGATTGCGGATTTCGAGGCCGCCGAGAAAATGCTCACCCACTTCATCCGCAAGGCACACCGGCGCAGCGGGTGGCTTCGTCCCCGGGTTGTCATCGGCGTGCCGTCCGAAATCACGCAGGTGGAGCGTCGCGCGGTCAAGGACAGCGCGATGCGGGCAAAGGCAAGCGAAGTCCACTTGATCGAAGAGGCGATGGCGGCGGCGATCGGTGCCGGGATGCCGATTACCGAGGCGTCGGGCAACATGGTCGTCGACATCGGCGGCGGCACCACCGACATCGCGGTCATCTCGCTCGCCGGCGTCGTGTACGGCAAGTCGGTGCGTGTCGCCGGCAACGAGCTCGACGATGCAATCATCCTGCATGCGCGCAAGACGCATAACCTGCTCATCGGGGAACGGACCGCCGAGCAGATCAAGATCGAGATCGGGTCGGCGTGCCGGCTCGACAAAGAGTTGACCATGGAAGTGAAAGGGCGGCATCTCTCTGAAGGCCGCCCCATCACCGTCACGATGACCGCCTCGGAAATTCGCGGGGCGATGGCCGAACCGGTCAGAGCCATTGTTCAGGCGGTGCACGACGCGCTCGAGCGGATACCGCCCGAGCTTTCGGCGGACATCTACGATCGCGGCATCATCCTGACCGGCGGTGGATCGCTGCTGAAGAGACTCGATCGGCGTCTGCGCGACGAAACCGGCCTGCCGGTACAGCTCGCCGAGGATCCCTTGTCATCCGTGGTGCTGGGCGCCGGAAAGATGCTGTCGGACTTCAGTCTCCTGCGGCGGATTTCGCTCGATTAAGCGTTCACCCGAGTCAGCCTCGCGCGCTTGCCGGTCCCCGTCCCGGGCGCCGTTCGCCGGGCGCCCTCCCGTCGTCCTGCCCGCCCCTTCTGCGCTCGGGCGATCCGCGATCCGGCCGTCCGCCAGTTGGTAGAATTTGCCCGTGCCGCGAAACGCCGAGGTCATCCGGCAATGGACGATTCTTCGGGCTATCGAGCAGGCGCGTGCGACCGGCGTCACGATTGACGAACTCGCCACCGAGTGTGCTGTGACCACCCGCACCATCCGGCGCGATTTGCAGGCGCTTGAAGAAGCCGGGTTTCCCCTGTTCGACGACCGTTCGCACGACGATGGCCGCACGCGGTGGCGCGTCAATGGGCAGGCGCTCAAGGGCGTCGCCGCGGGGCTGACGGTCGCCGAGCTGTGCGCCCTCTACTTCAGCCGATCGCTGGTCGAGTCGCTCGCCGCCACCCCGTTTCGAGAAGACGTCGAGAGCGCATTTGAGAAGCTCGCCACGGTCCTCACACCGCATATGCGGGCGTTCCTCGATCAGCTGCCCCGCGTCATCGCGACCAAGCCAGACCCTCTGCGGCGCACGGCCGTCAACGGTCCGCACCAGCAGCAGATCGTGGGGCGTGCGCTCGAGGCCACGCTCCATCACCGCCAGGCCACGCTCACGTACCACTCCCGATCGAGCGAGCGCACGAAGGAGTACGTCATCCATCCCTATCGCCTCGCGTACGCCCAGGGGGGACTCTATCTGCTCGCCTACGTGCCCGAATACGGCGAGGTGCGCACGTTCGCCGTCGAGCGGGTGCAGGCGTTGTCGCTGCTGGCCGATCGCTTCACGCCGCTCGAGGAGCTGCCAGACACGGCGTTTCCGCACTCGCTCGGCGTCCATACGGGCCCGCCCGAGCACATCGAGATTGCATTCGAGCCGGCGGTGGCCGACTATGTCCGGACGCGGCTTTGGCATCCTTCGCAGCAGCTCACCGACACGGCTGGCGGCGGGATCGCGATGACACTGCAGGTGTGCATCGACCGGACGCTCCACAGCTGGATCCTCAGTTTCGGTCCGTTCGCCCGCGTGATCGCGCCGGAGCGCCTCGCGCGTGACATCGCGGACCAATTTGAAGAGGCGCGAGCGCGATATGCGTCGTAACATCATCATTCTCTTGGTCCTCTGTGCCTCGCCGGCGGTCGCGCAGACGAAAGCCATCCGTGCCGGACGCCTCGTCGATGGCGCCGGTCATGAGACGCGTAACGCCGTCATCGTCGTGCAGGGGGATCGCATCACAGCGGTCGGCACCGAGGTACCGCCGAACGCCGAAGTCATCGATCTGACGCGCTACACGATCATCCCGGGCCTCATCGACGCGCACACCCACATGACCTACTACTGGGACGGTGCGCCGGGCACGCGACCGCTCGGGCAACCCCGGCGGCCGGCCGGTGTCACGGCGATGTTAGCGGGAGACAACGCGCGCAAGACGCTCGAAGCGGGCGTCACGACGGTGCGCGATCTGAACGCGGCGAACGAGGCTGATTACGCGATGCGCGATCTGATCAACATGGGGCGCATGGTCGGTCCGCGGATGTTCGTCGCGGGCCAGGGGTTGTCCGCGCCTCGCGACCATTCGACGCCGGACCCGGATCTGTTCCGCCAGCAGGCCGAAGCGCGTATCGCCGCGGGCTCCGACTGGGTGAAGATCTTCGGATCGCGCGGCAGCTTCCAGAGCGTCGAGACGACGCAGACGGTCACCTTCGAGGAGATGAAAGCGGCGGTCGATGCGGCGCATGCGAAAAACCATCGCGTTGCGATCCACTCCTATGGCCCGTCGGGCGTGAAGGACGCCGTCCGCGCCGGCGCCGACTCGGTCGAGCACGGGATCGACCTCGACGACGAGACGATAGCCGAGATGGTCCGTCGGGGCACGGTGTGGGTCCCGACGATTGATCACAACCGGTATTACGTCGACGCGAAAGACGAGTACGGCTTCGCGCCCGAGACGATTCCCCCGCTCGAGGACTACATCGCGAAGAACCTCGAGGCGGCGAAAAAGGCGGTGCGGGCGGGGGTGAAAATCGCGATGGGATCCGACGCCGTCTACAGCATGTTCGGCCAGAACACGCGCGAGCTCGGCTGGCTGGTCAAGGCCGGGATGACACCGGCGCAGGCCCTGGCTTCGGCGACCACGGTGCCCGCCGCGCTCCTCGGGCACGCAAACGACCTCGGCGCCGTGGCGCCCGGCTACTTTGCGGATCTCGCCGCCGTCGACGGCGATCCGCTCACCGACGTCAGTGCGGTGATCGATCGCGTGCGCTGGGTGATGAAAGGCGGCGCGGTGGTGGTCGACAAGGATGCCGAGATCGAGCGGACGGTTGACGCGTTTCTGCTGCACCTCGGCGACCGGCAATGGGATCGGGTCGCCGCCGATCTGGCGCCCCAGGCGTTGATCCTCATCGCGCGCCAGCGCGAGGACGGTCAATGGTCGAATACCTATCAGACGCGCGAGGAGTGGCTCGCCGCCGCGACGCGCAATCCGGCGGCTCCGACGTTCCGGGAACCGATCACCCACGTGCACGTCACGATCGACAACGCTCACCTGGCCTATCTCCGCGCTGACTTCGAGGTGGTGCGCGACGGCCGCACCCTGTCGCACGGCGTCGACCAGTTCACGCTGGTTCGCGACGGCGGCGGGTGGAAGATCGCCATGGTCGCCTATACCTCGATCCCGGGGCAATAGGTTCGCCCAACGGATGATTCGGCTCATCGCCGTCGACATCGACGGCACGTTACTCGACAGCCGGGCGCAACTGCCGGAGCCGCACCGTGAGGCGCTCGTGGAGGCGGTCGGCTGCGGCGTCGAAATCGTCCTCGTCACCGGACGCAGCTATCACTTCGCGAAACCGGTCGCGGATCTGCTTCCGATCCCGCTGACCCTGATCGTCAACAACGGCGCGTTGGTGAAGACGAAGACGGGGGCCACGATCGCGCGCCACCTCGTTGCGCGCGACGTCGCGCGGCAGGTCCTGCAGGCGACCGACGCGTACAAGGACAGCGTGGCCCTGGTCTTCGATAACGGCGACGCCGGGCACGTCGTGTTCGAGCGGATGGATTGGTCGCATCCAAACCGCCGCGGCTACTACGAGAAGAACCGGGCGTTCATCACGCAGGTGCCGCCGCCGCTCGCCGACGTCCTGACCGAGGATCCGGTGGAAGTCATGTTCAACGGCGGCATCGCCGCGATGCGCACGCTCCTCACGGCGCTCGCGGTTCTGTCGGTGGCCGGGCGGATCTCGGTGGCCATCACCGAATATGAGCACCGCGATTTCGCCCTGGTGGACGTCAACGGGCCGGGGTGTTCAAAGGGAGCGACGCTGGCGCGGTGGGTCGCGTCCCGCGGCTGGACGCGCGACCAGGTCGCGGCAGTCGGCGACAACCTGAACGATATCGAGATGCTCGATTTTGCGGGCACTGCCTTCGTCATGGGGAACGCGACAGCGCTCCTGCGATCGCGATACGCCGTGGTCCCGAGCAACGACGAGCACGGCCTCGCTGTGGCGATTCGAGGTCTTTCGTTGCCCCGACCCTGACACCGGTCCGCTGGGGCGGCCAGAAATACACACCCCCTTACCGGCGTGGCT
>JBPYEE010000610.1:0-2891 GCA_051985095.1 Vicinamibacterales bacterium
CGTGACCGTGGCGGTGAACGGCCAGACCCGTACCTTTTCGGACGGCGAGGGCATCCGACTGCCCCGCAACATGGGCGGCAAGCACCGGTTCACGATCGACCAGGTCGAGTTTCTCGGCTACGGCCTCGACGTGCCGGCGGTCAATCACCACGACTACGCGGGCAAGGTCGTCCGTGGCCGGGCGGTCGTCTGGCTCGGTCCGAACGGACCCCAGGATGTCGATCAAGCGGCGTACCGCCGTGTGCTCGCGGGACGGAACCGGTATGCCACCGAAACCATGGGCGCCGCCGCCAGCTTCGGACCAGCCGTGCCCGCCTCCGGCGGCCGCACGGGCGGCGCCGGGCCCGGAGCCGGGTCCCAGGCCCCGCCAGGCGCCGGACGCGGTGGCCAGATTCCGGCCGCGGACTTCACCACCGTCCAGCGGCTCGACACGCCGCAGCCGCCGGCGGTGACCGCCGACGATGCCTTCCTCGAGTTTCTGTTCAGTCACGCGCCGACGCCCTACGAGGAGCTGAAACGAAAAGCGGCCGCACGGGAGCCGCTGCCCTCGTTTCCGCTCGAGGGAGTCACGATAACGGTCAACGTCGACGCCGAATACCAAATCGTCCGGACGCAGCTGGCGCAGAACATCGTCGCGGTCATCGACGGCGCCGATCCGCGCCTCAAGACGACCTACGTGGCCTTCGGCGCTCACTATGACCACGTCGGCTACGCGGAGGGCGAGCTCGTCCGCGACGACTCGGGTACCCGGCGCCTCGGCGCGCCGGGCCGCGTGACGGCGGGAGCCGAAGCGGACCGGATCTGGAACGGCGCCGACGACGACGGGTCGGGGACCGTGGCGCTCATGGCGATCGCCCACGCGTTTGCGGAAGGGCCGCGCCCGAAGCGATCGCTGCTCTTCGTCTGGCACACGGGCGAGGAACGCGGCCTGCTCGGGTCGCGCTATTTTGCGGACTATCCCACCGTGCCGATCGATTCGATCGTGGCGCAGCTGAACATCGACATGATCGGCCGGAACCGTGACAACAAGGCGAGCGACGCGAACACGGTGTACCTGGTCGGTTCGGATCGGATCAGCTCTGAACTCCACGAGATCAATCGGACGGCGAATGCGGCGATGCCAAAACCGTTGACGCTCGACTACGAATTCAACGACCCCGCCGATCCCGAATCGCTGTACACGCGAAGCGATCATTACAGCTACGCCGCGAAGGGAATCCCGATCATCTTCTTCACGACCGGTCTCCACCCGGATTACCACGCCAACACGGATGAGGTGTCGAAAATCGAATTCGACAAAATGGCGCGCATCACGCAGATGATTTATGAGACGGGACTGCGGGTCGCTGATCTCGATCACGCTCCGGTGCGCGACAACCTCGGGCCGCGGGCCGGTAGAGGCGCACACTGATCCGCCGGTCTGCGGCTTGATGGAGCACGCATCGCGCGCGAACGCCGTGTGACGCGATTGCACACCTCGGCGAGCGCGACGTCCTTCTGGCGAACGCCGTCGTCATCGGCTTTTCTGAACGTTGCGGAGACCGAACACCACCGCATGTGCTGTGACGACCGCCGGGACGAGGGCCCGCGGCATCTTCATGCGGCACATCCTGAACGAAAAGGCGCATAATTGGCCGCATGGCAGACGAGACGTTAATCGGCCGGAATTATACGACGCCGGACCTCATCGCCAAGGTGACCGGTCGCGCAAAATACGCCGAGGACTTTCGCGTCGAGGGCCTGCTGTTCACGAAGCTCCTCCTCAGTCCGATGCCGCACGCCCGCGTTCGGCACGTTGATCTGAGCCGGGCGCTTCGGACGCCGGGCGTCAAGGCAATCCTGACCGCCGATGACCTGCCGGACCTGAAAGGCGCCGAACGCGCGCTCACCAACGAGCCCCTCTACCAGGGCGAGCCAATCCTTGCCGTTGCCGCGGTCGACGAAGCGACGGCCGCCGACGCGATCGAACGCATCGACCTCGATCTCGAACCGCTGCCGTTTGTCGTCGATCCGCTGGAGAGTCTGCGCCCCGGCAGTCCCAACGGGCGGCTCGAGGGCAATGTCTGGGTGGCGGGGCAGCCGCGGCCCAGGCTCGAAACCTGGAAGTGGACCGACGCCGACTTCGCGAATGCACCGGAGGGTGCGCTGCCGATCGGCCGCGTGCCCGATGAATGGTCGTTCGGCGATCTCGCCGCGGGGTTCCGCGACGCGGCGCTCGTCCTCGACGAATCGTTCGTCGTGCAGTCCACGGGCCATCAGCCGATGGAAACGCGATCGGCGATGGCGTACTGGCAGAACGGCAAGCTGTTTCTGCACGGGTCGACGCAGAGCGTCGTGCGCACGGTCGACCCGCTCGCGACCTGGCTCGCGATGGATCCGAAAGACATCGTGCTCATCAGCGAGTACGCCGGTGGCGGGTTCGGCAGCAAGGGCGCCGGAGCGGTGTCGATGGCGATTCCGGCGCTGCTCGCGAAGAAGACCGGCGCGCCCGTCATGATGCGCATCAGCCGCGAAGACGAGCACTACATCGGCCGCGCGCGCACCGGGATGACCGGCCGCGCCCGCGTCGGGTTCCGCAAGGACGGCCGCATCACGGCACTCGATCTCTTCATCGTCGAGGACAATGGCGCGTACGGGCCGATGGGAGACTACCGCTCGGCCGGGAACGCGGCCTCGCTCATCTGGCAGCCGCTCGCGATGCGGTGGCGCGGCGTGGCCGTGGTGACCAATACGCCGCCGCGGTCGCAGCAGCGCTCGCCGGGCGCGATGCAGGCGAACGGCATCATGGAGCCGGTCGTGACCAAGGCGGCCAGGCAGCTCGGCGTGGACCAGGTCGCGATCCGTCGAATCAATTCGCCCGAGGGCAAAGCGCTGTACGGGCCGCCGCGTCC
>JBPYEE010000611.1:0-2853 GCA_051985095.1 Vicinamibacterales bacterium
ACGACGATCACCTCGTCGCGCAAGCGCGTGGCTCCGCGCAGCTGCCGCGAAAGCCGCTGGATCGTCGCGCCGAACCGCGCCTCGCTCACGGGCTTGACGAGATAATCAAGCGCTTGCGCTTCGAACGCGCGAATCGCAAACTGATCGAATGCGGTCAGAAACACGAGCGCGGGCATGCGCTCCGGCGTGCGCTGCCGAATCACCTCGAATCCGTCGATGCCCGGCATGTGGACGTCGAGGAAGATGACGTCTGGCTTGAGCGTGTCGAGCGACGCGAGCACTTCGCCCCCATTGCGGCACTCGCCGACGACGGCAAATTCGGGAAACGGCGCGAGCAGCTGCCGCACGCCGCGGCGGGCGACCGGTTCGTCGTCGGCGACGACCACTGTCCACTCAGCGTGGGCCATCGTCCGATTCCACGGCGGCAACGCGATACGGGATTCGAAGCGTTGCGATCGTTCCGACGTCGCCTGCCGGTTCGATCATGAGGGATCCGCGGCCGCCATAGAGCGCGGCGAGCCGCTCGCGCGTGTTGGCGAGGCCATGCCCCAGGATCCGTGCGCGCTCCACGTCGAGCGCGACGCCGTCGTCTGCGACCGACACTTCGAGCAGGTCGCCGGCGCGGCGCGCTGCGATCGCGAGGCGGCCGGCGTCCGAACGCATCGCAATCCCGTGACGGACGGCATTCTCGACGAGATGTTGAATCGCAAAACTTGGAACGGCCGCGGCCAACAGCGATTCGTCGACGTCGAACGTCGCGCGAAGGCGATCGGAGAACCGCGCGCGTTCGATGGCCAGATACTGGCGCACGAGCTCGAGCTCGTCGCTGAGCGACGTCTGGTTCGTGCGGTGCCGCGTCAGGATCCGCCGGAGCACGTCGCTGAGGTGCTCCACGACGCTCACCGCCGCGGTCCGATCGTTGTCGCGCACGAGCACCGCGATCGTGTTCAGCGTGTTGAACAGAAAGTGCGGATTGAGCTGCGCCTGCAAGGCGGCGAACCGCGTCGCCGACAGCTGCGCGGACAGCCGCGCCATCTGCAGCTCGCGATCGCGCGCGTCGGCGAAGTACCGAACCGCGTGCTCGATGCCGACGACGCTTAGATAGACCGCGACTCCGAACGGAAAGGTGATGAACAGCCAGCTGACGAAGTACTTCAACGGCGGAAACCACATCGTCGTCGGCGCGACAATCGCTCGAAGCACCGTGCCGGCGCCCGCCCAGGCGGTGCAAAAGAGCAGCGACAGCGCGAGTTGCACGCCGATGTTCCGGCCGAGCCGCGGCCTGGCGATCGGCCACCGCCGCGAGAGGACAAAGACCATCGGCGTCAGCAAAGCGTAGAGCAGCCAGTCGCCTCCGGCGAACACCAGCTGCGAGAGGCTGGCCGGTGGTTCGCCGCCGAGGCGGCGCTGCGCGATGACGTCGACGACCGCGAGCGCCGCCGGAATGATCCACCCGGCGGACACGATCAGCGACGGACGCAGCCATAACGCCACGCGCGAAACCTACCACACTGATCGGTCATCGACCTCACATGCGCCGTTCGCGTCACCAGGGACGCCGTCCACGTCTTTGCGATTGTGCCGCCGCGCGCGCCCCACGATGCTGCGCCAGGAGGGAGATCCATGACTTCCAGCGCCGCCGCCGTGTCCGCCATCGCGTTTCTGACTGCCACGATCGCCGCTGTCCAGACGACCACGAGGCCGCCGAAACGGACCGACGCGGAGATCAGCGCAAGCATCAACGCGCACAAGGGAGATTTCGACTACTTGCTGGGCCAGTGGAAGTTCAGCGCCGTCAGCAAACAGTACGGCACGTTCGAAGGGGTCTGGACGGCGATGAAGCTGCCCGGCGGGGAGGTCCTCGACGAATACGCGATCCTCGACGACAAGGGCGCGAAGATGTACGTCTCGACGACCATCCGCGCGTACAACGCGGTCCTCGATCAGTGGGAGCTGATCGGCACCGATCGAGGCCGCGGCTTGCACGACTTCGGATCTGGCCACCGCACGCCTGGAGGATTCGAGATCGAGCAGACCTTCGGCGTCATGAGCCAGGAGCCGTCGACGTGGCGTATCCGGTACAGCGACATCAAGCCGGACTCGTTTTCGTGGAGCGCTGAACGCACGACCGACGGCGGCAAGACATGGGTGAAGGACTTCCAGACGATCGCAGCGCGGCGCGTCGCGCCCGCCTACGACGTCCAGGTGTTCATGCCGTCGCCGAAGCGGCCGTGAACGTGTGCTTTATCGCGCGGCGGCGACGAGTGCGCTGACGTCGATCCTCCGCTGTGGCTCGGCGATATCCCGTCTGGGCAAAACCATTGACGCTGGCGTCGCCGCTCGGCACTCTACAGGCGCTGCGCAGCGGCTTCAAGATGAGTGCTACAGTCCGAGCAGCCCCGGCAACGCGTGCAGACCTCCTGCTTGAGACTCTTGCCCTGCGGCGAGGCACAGGTGCTCTATCCAACTGAGCTACGGACGCCCGTAAGGCCAATTGAGCGCTTTCGGAGACTCATGGCCGTGATATTAGCGACATTCCTGGTTTGTTACCTCGATTCCGTCAACGCGGCGAGTGTCGGGCCGAACTGTCCGCGCGGCAACAGGCTGGGCCCCGATGCCTGGAAAATGCGATCCGGGTTGAGCCTCGGATCGATCAGCACTCCGATAAAGCAGTTCTGCATTTCATCCCAGTTCTGATCGCCCCACGTCACGAGCTTGTTTGGATCCGGGTTGAACCGATTCGCAGCCGAGTTGTCGTAGTGCGCGATGCCGAGAATGCGCGTGCCCTTGGGCAGAGCGATCGGTTCCTTGAACTCGTAGCCCTGTTGCCAGTTGAAATCCCATCTCGCCCGG
>JBPYEE010000612.1:0-29912 GCA_051985095.1 Vicinamibacterales bacterium
CACTAATGCGCGCAGACGATTGGCCGCGACGGGTGCCCCACTCTTGACCTTCCCGTTCAGAAGAGCGAGCAGGTCTTCTGCCGTGACCTCAACGGTCAGTCGGGATTTCCATTTGGGGAGCAGGTCAGCGTTAATCTGACGCTCATCTTCTTCCCAACTCTTCTTGTTGAGCTTGGCATAGTCGTCGAGATATTTCTGCGCCAGCTGACCGAAGGTGAGCACTTCGCGGGCTGCACGTTTTTCGATCGCGGGATCGCCGCCCTGCGCTACGCGTCGTTGCGCATCGCGCGCGAGCTCGCGGGCGTCGACCAGCTTGACAGCCGGATACCGGCCAAGCGTGAGCCGCCGCTGGCGGCCGTACTTGTCCCGGTAAAAAACCGTCCAGGTGCGGACGTCCGTTGACGTGACGCGAAGCGAGAGCCCCGGGGTCAGATCGTCGAAGTAGTCGACGCGGCCCGAGCTTGGCGGTTTGATGCTGCGAATCGAGGTGTCGTTGACGATCCGGCGTCGTTCGACCCGAACTGCGGCCGGTTTGGGGAACGGAATGGCTTCCGGCATGGCGGACCTTTCCAAGGGCTCAAAACTGTTACCCCGATGTTACCCAGAGCCCTTGAAATGGTCAAGAATTGGTCGGGATGGCCGGATTCGAACCGGCGACCCCCTGACCCCCAGTCAGGTGCGCTATCCAGGCTGCGCTACATCCCGAGCGTGGCTACTTGCGTTTGCGGCGAGCGGCCGGCCTGGGGGCCACCGCCTTCGCACGCGGCTTGGCCGCCCGCGCCGCGTGCCGGCCGCGCGACGCCGACCGTGTCGACGCCGGCGGCGACAACCGGAACTCGTTTGCCGTCGAAAATGGTGTCGCTGACAGCAGATCGAGGATCGATCGCAGCCCGCGCTTGACGTCTGTCAATCGTTCACGGGCATTGCGGCCGAGCAACTCGTCGATCACCGGTGCGTCGGCCGCCACCGGTGCGGTGTCCTCGGTCAGCTTCTTCCGCGCTCCGGCGAGCGTGAGCCCCTCGACCAGCAACAGATGCTTGATCCGGACCACCTGCTCCACGTCGGTGCGACGATAAACCCGCGCCGCTCCGGTCGTCTTCGCGACGCCGAGATCCGGAAACTCGGCCTCCCATGAGCGCAGCACGTAGGGTTGCACCTTGAGCAGGTCGCAGACCTCGGCCGCCTTGAACAGCGCCCGATTCGGAATCTCGATCGCGACGGTGTCGGGCATGGGTTAAACGCTTGAAAAGTATATCAAATGCCGGAGTGGCCAAAGCCTCCGCGCGCGCGGCTTGTTGTCGGCAGATCAGCCACCTCGTCCCAGGTGACACGCGCCACCGGCGCGATCACGAGCTGCGCGATTCGCATCCCGCGCGTGACCCGAAACACCTGGCGCCCCAGATTGATCAGCGGGACCCGGATCTCGCCCCGGTAATCGCTGTCGATCGTCGCCGGAGCATTCGGCAGGGTGATGCCATGCTTCACGGCCAGACCGGACCTGGGCCTCACCTGCCCCTCATAGCCGGCGGGAATGGCGACTTCGAGACCCGTCGGCACCAGCAGGATCGCCCCTGGCTCAATCGTCGCTTCGCCGTCAGTCGCGGCGTGGAGATCCATCCCCGCCGCGCCGGTGGTCATGTATGTCGGCAGCGGCAAGCCGTCGGACGCCGGCAGCCGCCGAATGTTGATCCTCAAAGGGTCCATCGCGCCGCAATCGTACACGACAACCAACGTATACTGCGCTCGGTGCTCGACAACCTCCGGATCTGGCGGATCCTCCGCCCGCACTGGGCCGCGCTCGTCTTTGCGTTCCTCGCCGTCGTGGCGGAAACGCTCGGCGACGTCCTCGAACCGTGGCCGCTCCGGGTCGTCATCGACAACGTGATCCAGGGCAAGCCGTTGCGCGGTCCGATCAACACCGCCGTGCTGCGTGTGTTCGGCGGCAACTCGCTCGCGCTGCTGGAGTTCGCCCTCGCCGCCGTGCTCATGATTGCGATCATCGGGGGCGTCGGCACCTATGTCGAGAAATACCTCACGACGAGTGTCAGCCAGTGGATCGCCCACGATCTGCGCTTGCTCCTGTACCAGCACATTCAGCGTCTCTCGCTGGCCGACCATGGCAAATCGCGCACAGGCGATCTCATCACACGCGTCACGAAGGACATCGACGCCGTCCAGGATTTCGTCGAGACGGCGCTGCTCGGGATCGTCGTCAGCATCCTGACGCTCGCCGGCATGGTCGCGATCATGCTCTACGTCAACTGGCGCTTTACGCTCCTCGGGTTGTCGGTCGCGCCGATCCTGGCCGTTTTCGTCTATTTCTACTCGCGCCGGATCAAGGCGGCGTCCCGAGTCGTCAAGAAAAAGGAAAGCGAGTTGATGTCGAACGTCGCCGAGAAGTTCACGGCCATCCAGCTCGTGCAGGTTTTCGCGCGTGAGGACTACGAAAACCGCCGTTTCAGCGCCGACAGCCGCGAGAACGTCGTCGCCGGCCTGCAGGCGCGCAGCGTCAAGGCCAAGCTTTCGCCGATGGTCGACATCATCGTCGCGATCGGGACGTGCGTCGTTCTCGCGTATGGCGTGCGGCTCATCTCCGCCAATGCCTTGAGTACCGGCGTGTTAATCGTCTTCCTCATGTACTTGAAGAAGACATACAAGCCGATTAAAGACCTCTCCAAGATGGCGAACACCCTCTCGAAGGCCTCCGTGGGCTGGGAGCGGATTTGGGAAGTCCTGGGCACCGAGAGCGCCATCCGCGATCTTCCCGGGGCGCGTGTGGCTCCCGTGTTTCGCGCCGCCGTCGAATTCGATCGGGTGACGTTCGGCTACGACGAACACCATCTGGTGCTCAAGGACGTCAGCCTCCGAATCGCACCCGGCCAGATCGCCGCCATCGTCGGTCCGTCAGGGACCGGCAAGACCACGATCGCGAGCCTCCTGCCGCGCTTTTTCGACCCGATCGCGGGTTCGGTCAAGATTGACGGTTTGGACATTCGTCAGTTCACGCTGAAGTCGCTGCGGGATCAAATCAGCTTCGTGCTGCAGGATTCGCAGATGTTCCGCGGAACGATCTGGGAAAACATTTCGTACGGGCGGCCGGACGCGGATCCCGAAGAAACGATCCGGGCCGCCCAGCTGGCCAACGCCCATGACTTCATCATGGATCTGCCGCTCGGGTACGCAACAATGGTCGGCGAACGCGGGGCGACGTTGTCGGGGGGGCAGCGCCGGCGCATCGCGATTGCCCGCGCGATGGTGCGCAACACGCCACTCGTCATTCTCGACGAGCCGACGACCGGGCTCGATGCGGCGTCAGAGCATGCCGTCGTCGAGGCGCTCGAGCGGTTGATGAAGGAACGGACGTGCATCGTGATCGCGCATCGGCTCGACACCATCAGACACGCCCACATCATTTTCGTCGTCAAGGATACGGCCATCGTCGAGCAGGGGACCCATGACGCCCTGCTGGCGGCGGATGGCCTCTATCGGCACCTCTACGAGCTCCAGACGTCGCGCCGCGGCGCCGCCGTCGTTTAAGGCGATGCGACGTCTCGAAGCCGTCGCCTACCAGGCGCCGCGCTTAGTGCCCCACCACCATATCAAGCCCAGTGTTGCGGTATCCTGCGATGCCTTGAGCACGCCGAGCGAGTCGGTCAAGAAGAACGGCCGATTGGAAAAGTCATGCCGCCACTCCGTCCGGACGAGAAACCCCTCGTTCACGCGCACGTCGTAGGTAGCCGTCAGCTCTTTGAGGACCTGCGGTGTTCCGCTGAAGAAGCCGTTCCGATCCCTCAGATATTCGCCGCGCAGCCCAACCGCCGTCCTTGTCGTCAGCTGATGACGCAGGTACGCGGCACCGCCGCTTACCACGGACGCCGGAGCGGTACCGGGGTTCTGATTGGAAACGTAGTCGCCTTCGATCGCCAGCAGGGTCGCCGATGTGGCCTGCCAGCTCGCATACGTGTCGGCGATCTGCAGTTTGCCTGTGAAGTACGGTTGAACCGGCACGAGCGAGAGGCCCGGCTGGGTCGGAAGCGACGGTTGCGTTGGAGTCAGAACTGGCTCGACGTCGGGATGTTCCTGTCCCAGATAGTAGTTGATGGTCCACGATACGTGTTTCGACGGCTGCAACACCATGGCGAAATATTGATCCTTGAAGTTGTTGAAGGCCTCGGTTTGCTGCGTGCCGTTGGTGATCCAGTACTCCCCCGCGACTGCGTCGTTGAACTTGTATGTAAGGCGTGCACCCATGTGATAGAAGGGCAGCAAATTGAACCAGTAGGATCGCGAGTAGTTGATTTGATCCTTCGTGTAGTTCCCCTCATAGCCGAGCGCGCTCGCAAACTTGCCGAAATCGATCGTCAATCCGCTGCCGAGCGGCGCCACGTAGGTGCCGAACGCTTGAAACACATTGCGGTAGACCCATGGTCGCGGCTCGTTCACGAGGCTTCCCTGCAGCGTCTCGGTCGCTTGCCCAAACTGCAGGTCGAGGCGTCCGCCGAATCGCCGCCCGGCGTCGAGGTCAGGCGGCGTGTCCACCACAATGGATGCCTGATTGAGGCTGAAATTGTTGCTCGTGACGTCGTACGCACGTAGGAGGTTGACGCGGCCGATGGGCTGGTTGAAGTTGTACGCATAATACGTGTCGAGGGACACGCCATACTTCAGATCGTGCAAATAGTTGGCGAATAGCCGATCGTTTTCTGACTCGACGGGCTGCGCGGGTTCTGCCGGCGGCGTCAGAGGCGGCTCGGGGCCTTCGACGAGCGCCTTCAATTCGGCCATCTCCGCCTCCAGTGCGCCAAGCCGGCGAAGAATCTCCTCTCTCGATGCAGTGGTTTGCGCCGACGCTTGGGCGGGTACGCCGAGCGCGACCAGGGTCAGCATGCCAATGACTAACGCCCGGGTCCCCGTGAGGGCAATTGCGACGGTGTCAAGGATCGGTGTCATGGGGCTCCTCGGGCGCCAACACTATCAGTGACCGGCCGGAGCTGCCTACAATCCAGAGGTCGTGCCGCTGTTTGCCCGATTTTTTATCGTGATTCCGGCCGTGCTGCTCCTGAGCGTGGTGATCAGCAAAGGAGTCGGGCGATTCGGTATTCCGGGTTTGTCGGTCTTTCTCTTCATCGGGTTGCTGCTTGGTCGCGAAGGTGTCGGCCTCATCCCCGCGGCGAACGTCGAGACGGCGCAGATGCTCGGCATCCTCGCCCTGATTTTCATTCTCCACGCGGGCGGCTTGAGCACGTCGCTCGAGGATGTGCGAGCAGTCCGCGGAGCCGCGCTCGCCCTCTCCACAATCGGAGTGCTCGTCGCCACCGGGCTTGTCGGCGTGTTTGCCAGCCGCTTCCTAGATTTCGAATGGCGACATGGTTTCCTGCTCGGCTCCGCGATCATCTCAACCGACGTCGCGGCAGTCTTCACGGTCCTGCGATCCCGGAGCGTCAGCCTTGCCGGAAGACTCCGCCCGCTGCTCGAGCTCGAGTCGGCCCTCAACGATCCGATGACCGTCTTTCTCGGCGTTGGCCTGCTGCAACTGATCGCACAGCCGACCGGCGCCTCCGCCTGGATGCTTGTCCCAACCTTCTTCGAGCAGATGGCGATCGGCGTGGCGCTCGGCATTGGAGGGGGCCGCGTGATGCGCTGGGCGATCAACCACGCGGCGCTCGAATTTGAAGGGCTGTACCCGGTACTCAGTGTCGCCCTGGTGGTCCTCCTCTATGGCGTCACCGATCGGATCGGCGGCAGCGGCTTTCTGGCCGCCTACATCGCGGGCATCGACCTGGGGAATCGCGCATATGTGCACAAGCGGAGCCTGATCGAGTTCCACGACGGTCTGGCGTGGTTGATGCAGATCCTCATGTTTCTCACGATGGGATTGATGGCGCGTCCCAGCGACCTCATTGCGGTTGCGCCAGCCGGCCTCGCGCTCGCGATCTTCCTGGTGTTCGTCGCCCGACCGGTCAGCGTCCTTGTATGCCTGACGCCGTTCGAGTGGCCGATCCGCGAGCAACTGATGGTGGCGTGGGCCGGCCTGCGGGGTGCCGTCCCCATCGTGCTTGCCACCTATCCGCTCATCGCTGGCGCACCGGGTGCGCGCACGATTTTCGATCTGGTTTTCTTTGTCGTCTTCCTCTCCGTGCTGCTCCAGGGCACGACGATTCCGCTCGTGGCGCGCTGGCTGAACGTCGCCGGCCCGCTGGACCGTCGCTTCCGGTACCCGATTGAATACAACCCGACCGACGACACGACCAATCAACTGGTCGAGGTGGCGGTGCCCCGTGACGCGCGTGCAGCCGGCCGCGCGCTGGTCGACCTTGCGCTTCCTGACCAGGCGCTCGTCGTCCTCATCCGCCGTCACGACACAATGATCGTGCCTCGCGGTCGCACGGTCGTCGAGGGTGGCGATCGGTTGCTCGTCCTCGCCCGCGCCGAAGCGCTGCCGGAGATTCGCGCTACGTTAGAGCAGCGCGACGCCCGGGATCCGGGAACCGACCGCGCGGTCGACGATTTCGGGTCAGGGTGACCAGCGTTGCACCGAGGCCCCGATCGTCACGTGAGATCTCGGCCCCGCAGCCGCGCAAACGCATGTTCCGGGTTGCGACGCAGCTCCTCCTCGAAGCTTGCAAGCGCCGCCGTCACGATGTCGCGGTGGTGGACGTCCGGGCCCGCGTCCTTGACCGCTGCCAGCCACAGCTGGTGAATGCGGGCAACGTCCTCGGCCGACAGCTGCGGCGCATGGGCGCCGAGGGAGAAGCGCCGGATGTGTCCGTCGGGTGAAAGCACGATCACTTCGGTGGCGAGTGCGGAATCGTGTGGCGTTCGTTCCCAGGCCTCGCCCAGCTGCTGCGCCTGCTCCGCCGGATCCATCTTTGCCGACTCGCCGAGGACAATCGTCGCGGACCGCAGCCGGACCGCCGTCTGCGCCACCGCATCCGAAACGTTCGTCGATGGGACGACCAGCAGCCGCACTGCCTTTCCCTGCCGCTCGGCGATGGCCACGACACGCGTGAACAGAATCTGCTCGTAGTCGGTGAAGAGCTCCTCGTGCTCGATATCCGCAACACCGGCATCGGGACCCTTGAGGAGCCGAATCGTCAGGACCACCACATCGCGGGCGTCGGTGTTCGTCTGGCGGACCGTCCAGTCGAGATGCGCGAGCGTGTTGTAATCGCGGACGGGCACGAGGACGCCGCCCGGCCGCGCGCGCAGCTGCTCCGGGCCCACTTCAGGCTCTCTCAGGAGCTGGAACTGATCGGTGTGTTCGCCGTGCGCGGCACGTTGCTTGCGCAGCATCCGGCGCTCCGAGGTCCAGAACGTGGCGTACAGCAGCAGCGTGAAGGCGATACCCGAGATCGTGGCTGTTTGCTTGGTGAACAAGTTGATCACAGCGGCGCCGAACAGGACCAGCGTGATCAGCCCCAGGCCAATTGGCAGCTCGCGGCCGCCGATCGTCACGTTCAGCGGGACTCTCCATTCGCGCACCGCTTCCGGCTCTTTGTAGCGCAGCACGAACATCGCAAGCGACTTGAAGGCAAAGCTCCACACGACGCCGAACGCGTAGGCCTCGCCCAGGACGTACACGTCACCGCGGCTGAGCACGATCGTCAGGAGCTGCAGCAGGACGACGAGGTCGATCAAGCGATACGTCGTGCCGTACTTCTTGTGCGGTTTCCGGAACCAGTCGGTCAGCACGCCGTCTTCGGAGACGCGGTTCAGCACGCCGTTCGATCCCACGATTGCGGTGTTCACGGCGCCCGCGAGGATCAGGAAGCCCACGATCACGACAAACGCCTGAAATAACAGCCGCGCCCACAGCGGCCCGACCACGTTCATCGCCAGGCCCGAGATCAGGTTGTCGTAGAACCTCGGGCGAACGCCGTCGGGGATGATCGCGATCGCGAAAAAACTGACGAGCGACGTGAACAGCAGGCTGTAGATGAAGATGACCAGCCCGGTGCGTTTCAGGTTCGTGACCTTTGGGTGCTCGATCTCGCGGTAGACCTGGGCCAGCGACTCCTCGCCGCTCATCGCCAGAATCGAGTGGCCGAAGCCGATGAGGATCGCGACGGCGGTAAACGCGGGCCAGATCGTGCCCTTCAGCCATCCAAGCGCGTCATCTGAAAATTTCAGATTCCCGGGCACCGGCGCCGGCGGCAGCGGACCACCGCCGTGCCACAGCAGGGTCAGCCCGCACCAGACGATCATGAGCACGACCATCAGCGTCGTGACTTTCATGATTCGCAGCGCATCGTCGCTCGATTCGTGGATGCCCTGGGTGTTTCGCCACCAGAAATAGATCGTGATCAGGATCGCGACAAAAGCCGCGGTGCCCCCGACCGGCAACGTGTGCGCGCTGCCGAATCGATGCAAGAGGTCGTTCAGCAGACCCACGATGTACTGGCCGGCCGAGACGCCGCTGATCGGCCCGGTGAGCACGTAATCGAACAGGAGCGCGGACACCGAGAGTTTGGCGAGCGTCCCGCCCATCGCCTCCTTGACGACGCGGTAGACGCCGCCGCGGACGAACATCGCCGAGCTCTCGATGTACACCGCCCGGACGGCGTACGAGAACAGCATCACGCCGAGGATGAACCAGGGCGCCGCCTTGCCTACGGCTTGCTCGACGATGCCGCCAACGTAAAACGCGGTCGATCCGAGATCGTTCAGGACGATGGCGGCAGCGCGCCAAAAGGAGATGAACGAAAGAAGAACAGTGGTGGCGACGACGACGCGGACACGCGCATCCCGCGATGACAACGATGTGGTCGGCAACACGCGCCTTCCGTCTGTATGCCGGCGAGGTTAGCTGACGGGCTCGGACTCGGAAGTGTCCTACGGCGCGCGGCCACCTATCCCGCGCCGATGCGCCCCGCGCGCTTGGGTCCCCCGCGTCCCGCGAGTGGCGCGAGACTTAGGCCTGAAAGCAGTATACGCTGTCACTGCGTTCGACGCCGAACCTGGATGCGGATTGGGGTGCCGAGGAAGCCGAACGCCTGCCGGAGCTGATTGACCACGAAGCGCTCGTAGGAGAAGTGAAAGGTCGTGGCCACGTTGGTGAAAAACACGAACGAGGGGGGTGCCACACCGATCTGGGCGGCGTACAGAATGCGCACGTTCTTGCGGCCGGCGCTGACGGGAGGATTGGCGGCGGTGATGGTGGCGATGAACTTGTTCAACGCCGGCGTCGGCACCCTCCGTTGACGTGATTCCGCGATTTGGTCGATGGTCTCGAGGACCTTCGGCGCGCGCTCCCCGGTGAGCGCCGATACGTGCAGCAGCGGCGCATAGTCGAGGAATTTCAGCCGGAATCGCGCCCGATCGTCGAACGCCTTGACGAACGCCGGATCGGGGCTTTTCACAAGATCCCATTTGTTGGCGACGATGACGATGCCACGGCCGGCGCGATCGGCTTCCCCGCCGATCGCGGCGTCCAGATCGGTCACCCCTTCGTTCGCGTCGATGAGCAGCGCGACCACGTCGGCGTCGGCGATCGCCCGTTGCGCGAGCGCGACGCTCACCACCTCCACCTTGCCGCCCCGTCCGACACGACCGGGCCTCCGCATGCCAGCGGTATCGACGATGCGGAAGCGGCGGCGATGCCAGGTCAGCGGGACATCGATCGCATCCCGGGTCGTGCCGGGCAGCTCGCTGACGAGGACCCGCTGCTCGCGCAGGAGTCGGTTCACCAGGGATGACTTGCCCACGTTCGGACGTCCGACGATGGCGATGCGTGTCTCGGTCCGTGTATCGGATGCGGCGTGGCGGGCGTCCTCGGCCTCGGCGTCGGCAGGTGGGGCATCGACGCGCCCGGTGCCCGTGGCGCCGCCGACGTGTTTGACGATTTCGTCGAGCACCTCCGCGACGCCGGTTCCATGCTCGGCGGAAATCTCGAACACTGGATCGAATCCGAGCTCATAGAACTCCGGCGCCGACGCGCTCGCGCGCTTGTCGTCAGTCTTGTTGATCACCAGGAGCACCGGCTTGCCGGTCTGCCGCAGCGCACGCGCGATCCGTTGGTCGCCGGCGACCAGTCCCTCCCGGCCGTCGACGAGCAGCACGAGGAGATCTCCGGTTGCGATCGCCCGCTTTCCCTGGACCACGACCAACTCATGCAGAGGGTCTTCGCTCGCGCCGAACAGACCGCCGGTGTCGAACAGCTCGAAGGTCGCGCCGCGCCAGGTCACCGGACGCGCCAGCGCATCGCGCGTCGTGCCGGCCACCGGGGCAACAATCGCCCGGCGGGACCCGGTCATCCGGTTAAAGAGCGTCGACTTCCCGACGTTGGGACGTCCAACCAGCACGACAGAAAGTGGCTTCCTGGGCACGAGCGGAGTAAGTTAGCCTCAGCCTTGACAGCGTAAGTCACACAATCTATAGTGTTTACAAGCCTTCAGGAGACGCTAAGCATGATCAAGGTCGACATTGTGAACGAAGTCTCGAAGATTGCCGACATCACCAAGGTAAAGGCCGAGGTGGCGGTCGACGCAGTCTTCGATGCAATGCGGATCTCCATGCAACGGGGCGAGCGCATCGAGCTGCGCGGTTTCGGGGTCTTCCAGGTCAAGCCGCGAAAGCGCGGCATCGGCCGTAACCCGCGGACGGGCAAAGAGGTGCGCATTCCCCCAGGGCGCACGATTCGATTCAAGCCGGGTAAAGACCTCCAGAACATCGGATAATCGATCTCGTTGGACCCTCTTCGCGACGATACGGGCCTCGTCACGCCGCCGGCAGTCGTGTGGCAGCCCCGCCCGAAATTTCAGGATCGCGTCTGGCTGCACGTCCTGTTGTTTGTCCTGACGATTGCGACCACGACGCTCGTCGGCGCCGATCACTACGCCGCGTTCCTGTTGGACTTCTCCGCCCGCACGCTGCCGATGCCGACTGCCGCCCTGTTTGTCCGCGGCCTGTGGTACAGCGTCACGATTCTCGCGATTCTCGGCTGCCATGAGCTCGGGCACTACGTGGCCTGCCGCTATTATGACGTCGACGCGTCGCTGCCCTACTTCCTGCCCGTGCCGATCTCGATTACGGGAACGCTGGGCGCGTTCATCCGGATCCGTGAGCCCATTCCGCAGAAACGGATGCTCTTTGACATCGGGATTGCCGGTCCGCTGGCCGGATTCGTCATCGCCGTACCGGCGTTGTTCCTCGGGGTCGCGATGTCGCATGTCGTCCGCGTACCCAGTGACTTCACGGGGTTTGAGCTCGGCGAGCCCCTGCTGTTCAAGATCGCCGAGTGGGTGCTCTGGGGCCGGATCAGCGACCCCTATTCCTTGAATCTGCACCCGATCGCCTTCGCAGCGTGGTTCGGACTGCTGGCGACGGCCCTCAATCTGTTCCCGATCGGCCAGCTCGACGGGGGGCACATCTGCTACGCCGTGCTCGGCACGCGCTCCACCTATGTGACCGTCGCCTCCATCGGCATCGCGATCACGCTCGCCGCCTATTTCTCGTCGAGCTGGGTGGTCTGGACCGGCCTCATGGTCGTCCTGCTGGTGTTGTTCGGTCCCCGTCATCCGCGCGTGTTCGACGAGCACGTGCCGCTCGATCGGTCGCGCATGCTCCTCGCCCTCCTCGCGCTGGTTATCTTCATCCTCTGTTTTACGCCAGCGCCGATTTCCGAGCTGATTCGCCGCTGAACGCCTACAGCACGTTCAACGGATCGACGTCGACGACGACGCGTTTCTGAAGGTCCGGGCGCGCCGCCAGCGCCGCCAGCAGGGTTTCGCGGAGGCGCTTCCGGTTCACGCCCTTCAGGAGCAGCTGCGCGCGATAGTCGCCGCGCAGCCTGCCGAGCGGCGCCGGCGCCGGGCCGAGAACGCGAACATCGCGTCGGTCGCCCGTCTGCTGCCGAACGCGTCGGCCGACATCGTCGGCGTCGTCGATCGCGGCGGAAAACGTTCGAGCGCGCACGATTGCGTTGACGAGCGATACGAGCGGCGGATACCGCATGGTCCGCCGAAACCGGATCTCGCGTTCGTAAAAGGCGGAGTAGTCCTGACGGCACGCCAGCTGGACGCTGTAGTGGTGCGGGTTGAGGGTCTGCACGATGGCTTCTCCCGGTTGATCCCCGCGACCGGCGCGGCCGGCGACCTGCGTCAACAGCTGAAAGGTCCGCTCAGACGCACGAAAGTCGGCAATACCGAGCCCGACGTCGGCCGAGACGACACCCACGAGCGTTACGCCGGGGAAATCGTGCCCTTTGGCGATCATCTGCGTGCCGACCAGCACGTCGATGTCGCCGCGGCTGAAGCGCTGCAGAAGCGTGTCGAGCGCCCCCTTCCGGCGGACGGCGTCGCGGTCCAGGCGCGCGACGCGGGCATTCGGGCACAGGCGACTGACTTCAACTTCAACGCGCTGGGTGCCAAAGCCGGTCTGCTCCAGGTAGGGCCCGCCGCACATCGGGCACGTCGCCGGCACGCGCGCCGTGTAGTTGCAGTAGTGGCAGCGCGCGCGTCTCGCCCGTCCCTCGCCGTGGATGACGAGCGAGACGCTGCAATTGGGACAATCCAGCACTCCGGCACACTGCCGGCAGAACACCGCCGTCGCGAATCCCCGGCGATTGAGCAGGACCAACGCCTGTTCCCCGCTGGCGACGCGCTTCCCGATTGCGTCGCCGAGCGCGCGGCTGAGGATCACATCGGGGCCGTCGCGGGCGTACTCCTCGCGCATGTCGACGATCCTGACGGCCGCCAACGGCCGATCGAGCACGCGATGCTCCATCACGATGCGCGCGTATCGACCCGTGATCGCGTTGTGGTAGCTCTCCATCGAGGGAGTGGCCGAACCGAGAAGGACCAGTGCCTCCGCGCGCTGGCCACGGACCACCGCCACATCACGCCCGTTGTAGCGGGGGCTTTCCTCCTGTTTGTACGAGGCGTCATGTTCCTCGTCCACGATGATCAGCCCGAGGTTCTGCACCGGCGCGAAGACCGCCGAGCGGGTGCCGACGACGACGTCGACCTCGCCCCGGCGGATGCGCTGCCATTGATCGTGGCGCTCGCCGTCGGAGAGCGCGCTGTGCTGGATCGCGACGCGTTCGCCGAACGCGTCCCGGAACTGCGCCGCGACGGCCGGCGTCAGGGCAATTTCCGGCACGAGCATCAGGACCCGCAGCCCCGCCTGGCGGACCAGCGCTGCCAGGCGCAGGTAAATCTCGGTCTTGCCGCTGCCGGTGACGCCGTGCAGCAGCGCGACGGTGAAGCGGCGAGTGACGGCGAGAGCCTGTAACCGATCCAGGGCTGCGTGCTGTTCAGGCGTCAGGGGCCGCGACGCCGGATCTGGTTCGATGGTGCCCGCGCGAGCGGGTGTCTGAGCCCACGGATCGCGATCCAGGCGCTCCTGGCGAATGCTGACGTACCCGTGGCCAGCCAGGCCCGTGACGATCGCGGCGCTGATGCCACGAGCGGTCAGAACCGTGGTGGCGATGCCGGCGGGTGCGGTTGAGAGCCGTTCGAGCGCCTCGCGCTGTTTGGAGCCGATGCGGCGCTCCGCAAACCCGCTCTCCAGCGCTTCGCGGCCGGCGGTCGTGATCGCCGCGATCCGCGCGGTCTTGTGCGCGTCGGCCCGGGCGCCGCGGGCCATGGGCGGCAAGAGGGCCGGGATCGTGTCGCCCACGCCGCAGGCATAGTAGTCAGCGGTCCACCGTGCGAGCGCAACCAGGTCTGGCGGCACGAACGACGATCGATCGAGCAGCTGGTGGATCGGTTTGACCGAGCGCGGTTCCTCGCGCACGTCGACATCGATGACGATGCCGGTGACGAGCCGGTTGCCGAGTGGCACCAGCGCACGCGCGCCGATTGCCGGGGCGCCGAGATCCTCGGGGACGGCGTAGGTCAGGAGGTCGAGGGCTGGAACCGGGACGGCAACGTGGACTAGCACGTCAGCAGCTTGCGGACCACCTTCATGTCCTCCCACACCTCGCGTTTCGAGGCGGGATTGCGCAACAGATACGCCGGATGGAACGTCGGAATGAGTTTCGCACCGCGATAGTCATACACGCGGCCGCGCAGGCGCGAGATCGGATCCAGCGTCCGCAGCAGCGCCCGTGCTGCGAAGGTGCCCAGCGCGACGATTACCTTGGGTTTGATGATGTCGATCTGCTGGAACAGAAAGGGCTGGCACGTTTCGACCTCGTCCTGTTCGGGGTTCCGGTTCCCGGGCGGACGGCATTTGATCACGTTGGCGATGTAGACGTCCTCGCGCCGGAGACCGATCGCTTCGATGATCTTGGTCAGCAGTTGGCCGGCGCGACCGACAAACGGAATCCCCTGAATGTCCTCGTCGGCGCCGGGCGCCTCGCCGACAAACATGAGATCGGCCTCCGGATTACCGACGCCGAAGACGATCTGCCGGCGGCCCAGTGCGTGGAGCTTGCAGCGCGTGCAGTCACCGATGTCCGTCCGGACGGCCACCAGGGCGTCGGCGGCGGACCGAAAGACGATCGGAACCGCGCCGTCAGTGGCGGCAGTCGCCCCGGCGTCGGGCACACGGGGATCGGATGGGGCGGGACGCCCGGTACGCGCACGCCAGAAGGGATCGCGGCTGACGCCCGCGACCCCGAGTTCAGCGGCGAACTTCAGATGTTCGTTGATCTGCGCGCGATCCACTCAGCAGCTTTTCCACCCGGTCGAGAATCTCGACCGCGACCTGTGACTTGGACTGCAGCGGCAGCGCCTCGGCGCCGTGCGCCCCCACGATGGTGACGATGTTGGTGTCGACGTCGAAGCCCGAGTCGCTGCGCGAGACATCGTTTGCGACGATGAAGTCGACGTGCTTCTTCGCGCGCTTCTCGGTCGCGCGGGTCACGACGTTTTCGGTCTCCGCGGCAAAGCCAACGAGCACCGGCCCCTTCGCCGACGACAACCGCCGCAGCCCGAGGTCCGCCAGGATATCGGGCGTCTTCTGCAGCACGAGCGTCAACGTGTCGCCGCGCTTCTGCACTTTCTGATCGGCGGGGCGGGCGGGCGTGTAGTCGGCGACCGCCGCCGCCATCACGATGACGTCCATCGCGCCGGCACGGGCGATGACCGCCTGATGCATCTCGACGGCCGTCCGCACCTGCACGACCTCTTTGGCCGGCGGCGGATCGATGTGCGTCGGGCCGGTGATCACGGTCACTTCGGCACCGCGGCGCGCCGCTTCGGCCGCGACGGCGTACCCCATCTTGCCACTCGATCGGTTGCCGACGAACCGCACCGGGTCGAAGTCCTCGTAGGTCGGACCAGCCGTGACCAGAACCTGCTTCCCGCGGAGCGGTCCTGCGGGCCGCAGAATGGCTTCGGCTGCCAGCACGATCTCCTCGGGCTCTGCCAGGCGGCCCTTGCCCATCCAACCGCAAGCCAGGTAGCCCTCGCCCGGCTCGACGAAGCGCACACCGCGCGAGGTGAGCGTCTGGAGGTTCCGCCGCACCGCCTCATGCGCAAACATGTTCGTGTTCATCGCCGGCGCCAGAAGCACCGGGGCCCGCGTGGCGGTATACAGGGTCGACAGGAAATCGTCCGCGATCCCGTTGGCGAATTTCCCGATGATGTTGGCGGTGGCGGGCGCTACGAGCAGCAGATCGATGGTCGAGGCGAGCGCGATGTGCTCGATGTCGGCGTTGGCACCCGGCTCGAACTGGTCGGTGATCACCCGTCGCCGGGTGATCGCCTCGAACGTGATCGGCCCGACGAACTTCGTGGCGGTGTCCGTCATGATCGCCACGACGTCGTGGCCGCGCTTCTGCAGACCGCGCGCGACCTCCACCGCCTTGTACGCACCGATGCCGCCGGTGACACCGAGGGCGATCAGCATACCAACGCCCGTTCATTCATCGGACGTGTCGGTGGGCGTCGTCGCTTCGACGGCCTTCGTAATCACTTCCTGTTGTGCGACGGTGACCGTCTTGTGCTCGCCGACCTCGACGCGTGGCACCGATCCGGCGAGGAGCTGGCGCGCGCGCGCGCCGGCAGTGACGACGAACTCGAACGAATTGGACAGCTTGCTCCGATCAATCATGCGAATGTCCTAACAATGGTTTCAGCTTCGGCCCGCATGCACTGCAGACGGGCCCGTTCGGCGATGACGATGCTGCGGAGCCGATCGACGGCAGCCGTCAGCTCGTCGTTGATAACGACGTAATCGTATTCGACGAAGCTCGCGACTTCGTCGCGCGCGACCTGCAACCGACGCTGAATCGCCGCTTCCGGATCCTTGCTGCGGCCGCGCAGTCGCTGCTCCAGGATGTCGAACGAGGGCGGCATCACGAAAATCGTCGTGCTCTTGACGCCGCGCTGGCGAACCTTGCGCGCCCCCTGCACGTCGATCACCAGCACGACGTCGCAGCCGGACTCGAGCGCCCGATCCGTATCCGACGCGCAGGTCCCGTACAGGTTGCCAAAGACTTCGGCCCATTCGAGGAACTCACCCCGCTCGATCATCTGTTCGAACGCAGCGCGACTAACAAAATTATAGTCCACGCCATCGGTTTCGCCGGCGCGCGCCGGCCGGGAGGTGTAGGACCGTGACATTTTGAGCCCCCGCGTTTCGTCGACGAGCCGCTCCACCAGCGTCGTCTTTCCGGCGCCCGAGGGCGCCGAGACGATAAACAGCAGGCCGCTACTCAACGTTCTGGACCTGTTCGCGCATCTTCTCGAGCTCGGCTTTCGCCGCGATGATCAACTCCGACACCCGGAGGCCGTCGGCTTTCGAACCCATGGTGTTGACTTCGCGGTTCATCTCCTGCAGCAGAAAGTCGAGTTTCCGCCCGCACGGCTCGGGGCTGTCGGCCAGCGTGACCCAGTGGGATACATGGCCGCGAAAGCGGGCGATCTCCTCGCTGATATCGGACCGCGCGGCCATCCGCACGATCTCCTGCGCGACGGCGGCCTCGTCAGCCTGCAGGCCGCTCCGAAGCTCGTGCACTCGTTCGCGCAGCCGCTCTTCCATCGCACCGCGCCCTTCGTCTGCAGCGACCGCGATGCGCTCGACCAGATCGGCGACGAGCGTCCGCCGCTGATCGAGGTCCATGCGGAGATGATCGCCCTCCCGCGCGCGCATTCGGTCCAGATCCCGCAGCGCGTCACTGATGACCTCGGTCGCCCGTTCGGATACGGCCTGCTGGACCGTTTCATCGTCCGCCGATTGACGGTCACGGATGGTCAGCGCCTGCGGCATCCGGAGCAGATCCCCGGGCGTCAGCGTGCCGCTAATCAGGCCTCGGGCGCGTGCCTGCTCCAGCGCCGCCTCCAGCGCGCGGCCGAACTCCTCGTTGAGCTCGACGTCGACCCCGGGCACCTGGCGCAGCTGCAGCGAAATGCTCAGCTCGACGCGCCCGCGGGCCACGTATTTGCCGACGAGCGCACGGATGTCGGCCTCGAGCGGCGAGAGCACCTGCGGCAGGCGCAACTGCAAATCGAGGTAGCGGTGATTCAGCGCGCGGACCGTCGCGGTCACCGTTGCCCGTTCATCCTCGCGGGACACGGAGGCGAACCCCGTCATCGACTTGATCACGACGGGACCATTCGCCGCTCGGCCTTGCGCGCCTCGAGCAGCTGCAACTGATACAGGCTGGCGTAGGTTCCGTCGGCCCGTGCCAGTAACTCGTCGTGCCGTCCGACCTCGACCACGCGGCCCCGCTCGAGCACGATGATCGCGTCGGCCCGGTGGATCGTCGACAGGCGGTGGGCGATGACAAACGAGGTGCGGTTCATCATCAGATTGGCGAGGGCCTCCTGAACGAGCAGTTCGGATTCGGTGTCGAGCGCCGAGGTGGCTTCATCGAGGATCAGAATCGGCGCGTTCTTCAGCAACGCGCGCGCGAGCGCCAGGCGCTGCCGCTGGCCGCCGGAGAGGCGCTGGCCGCGCTCGCCAATCCGCGCGTCGTACCCTTCCTGCAGGCCGAGGATGAAGCCGTGGGCGTTCGCGGCCCGGGCCGCGGCCTCGATCGCTTGCCGCGACGCGCCCTTCGTGCCGTACGCGATGTTGTTCGCGATCGTGTCGTCGAACAAGACCGTATCCTGCGTCACGATCCCGATCTGGGTCCGCAGCGAGCGCAACGCAACGGTCCGGATGTCGACGCCGTCGATCACGATCGCGCCGCCGGTGACGTCGTAGAACCGCGGCAGCAGGTTGACGAGCGTCGTTTTCCCGGCGCCGCTGCGGCCGACAATCGCAATCATCTGACCCGCGCGCACGGTGAGAGACACATTCCGGAGAACACGCGCAATGGACTTGTCGTCGTATTTGAAGCTGACATCCCGGAATTCGATGGAGTCCTGGAAGGGGGCGAGCGCCGGCGCCGCCGGCTGCTCCGGGACTTCGGTCCGGGCATCGAGCATCTCGAAAATCCGTTCGGCGGCGGCGATGGCCTGCTGGACGTTGGCGTTCACGCGGCTGAGTTTCTTGGCGGGGCCGTACATCAGCAGGAGCGTCGCGATGAACAGCCCGAAATCGCCTTCCGTCAGACGGCCCAAAGCGATCTGGCGGCTGCCGTACCAGAGCGCCACTGCCATCCCGATGCCGCCGATCAACTCCATCAGCGGCGGCAGCGCCGAGAGCGCTGCCGTCACTTTCATATTCGTGCGAAACAGGTATTGGCCGGCGCGGCTGAATCGATCCGCTTCGGTGTCCTCCGTTCCAAAGGCCTTCACGATCCGGTGGCCGGTGAACGCCTCGGTGCCGAGGTGCGACAGGTACTCCAGCGCCTCCTGACTGCGCCTCGTCGTCCGGCGCACCCGTTGGCCCAGGCGCACGAGCGGGTAGACGATCAACGGCGCGCTTGTCAGGCAGACGAGCGTGAGCCGCGCATCGTAGTAGAACAACAGTGCGGCATACCCCACGATGGCCAGCGTCTCGCGCGCGAGATCCGCCGCGGTTTCCGACACGACCTGCTGGACCTGGCTGACATCGTTGTTGATTCGCGACAACAGTTTGCCGGTGGCGCCGTGAGCGAAGAATCCGGCGGACTGGCCCAGGATGTGGCGAAACAGCGCGTTGCGCAGGTCGGTGACGACGCGCTGGCCGACGTCGGCCATCAGGTACGAGGAGATATACGATCCGACGCCTTTGAGCAGGTACAGGCCGATGATCGCCCAGGCGGTAAACACCAGGTATTGCTGCTTCGGGAGCACATCGTTGATGACGAGCTTGATCAGAACCGGCAGGCCTGCCGACCCAATCGCGTAGACGAGCATCCCCACGAGGGCCCAGGCCATTCTTCCGCGGTACGGCCGTGCATACGCCAGCAGCCGCTGCAGCGGCGGACGATCAGCGGTCGCCATAGCCATGCGGATGTCGGCGGTGCCAGTCCCAGGCGGTCTTCACGATGGCGTCGAGTTCGGGATAGCGCGGCACCCAGTGCAGCTCGGCGCGCGCTTTCTGGGCGGCCGCGTACAGGACCGCCGGATCGCCCGGCCGCCGCGGCGCCAGCGTCCACGGGACCGGCGTGCCGGCCATGCGGGAGACGGCGTCGATGACTTCGCGGACCGAATGCGGCCGGCCCGTTCCGAGATTGTAGGCGCCAGACCGTCCCGTCTCGGCAATCGCTTCGAGCGCGCGCACGTGCCCATCGGCCAGGTCGCTGACATGAATGTAGTCGCGCAGGCAGGTGCCATCCGGGGTCGGGTAGTCGTCGCCGAACACCTGCAGGCCCGCTCCGCCCGTGGCCGCGTCGATCGCGCGCGGGATGAGGTGAATCTCGGGCGTGTGATCCTCGCCGAGCTCGCCATCCGCGTCGGCGCCGGCCGCGTTGAAATAGCGGAGGGCGACCCAGTGGATCCCGTGGGCGCGCTCGAGATGCGGCAGCGCTCGCTCGACGGCCAGTTTCGTTTCGCCGTAGCTGTTGATGGGATTCTGCGGATGCGATTCGGTAATCGGCGTCTCGATCGGCTCGCCGTAGGTGGCGCACGTCGACGAGAAGACGAAGAGGGCGACGCCTTCGACCGCCATCGCTTCGAGCACCGTGAGCGCACCCCCCACGTTGTTGCGATAGTAGCGAACCGGCTCACGAACCGACTCACCCACGTCGAGAAATGCGGCGAAGTGCATCACGGCGCCGATGTCATGCCGGCGCAGCGCCTGCCGGACCGCCGCCAGATCGCTGATATCACCCTGCACGAAGTCGCCGAATGTCGCCGCGCCCCGATGCCCGGCGACCAGGTTGTCGTAGACGACGACGTGATAGCCGGCCCGGTGGAGCGCTTTCGCGGCGTGGCTGCCAATGTAGCCGGCGCCGCCGGTGACCAGGACGCGCCGCTTAGCGTCCAATGGAGAAATACGTGAAGCCGAGTGCGCGCATATGCTCGGGCGCGTAAATGTTGCGTCCGTCGAAGACGACCGGTGACTTGAGCAGCGTGCGCATCTTATCGAAATCCGGCTCGCGGAATTCGTTCCATTCGGTCACGATCGCGAGCGCATCGGCGCCGGCGAGCGCGTCGTAGCTGTGCTCGCACAACGCAATCCGCGTATCAAAAATCCGCTTCGCGACCGGCCCGGCGGCCGGATCATACGCGCGCACCTTGGCCCCCGCGCTGAGGAGCCGCTCGATGATCGGAATCGCCGGCGCCTCGCGCATGTCGTCGGTCCTCGGCTTGAAGGCGAGCCCCCACAGCGCGATCGTGCGGCCCGTCAGCTGCTTGAAATGCTGCTGCATTTTCGTGACGAGCCGCTCCTTCTGCGCCTGGTTGACTGCCTCGACCCCGCGGAGGATCTGGAAGTCATACCCGTGGTCCTGTGAGGATTTGATCAGCGCCTTGACATCCTTCGGGAAGCAGCTGCCGCCGTAGCCGACGCCCGGAAACAGGAACGCGGTGCCGATGCGGCGGTCGGCGCCCATCGCTTTTCGAACCTCATCGACATCGGCGCCGACGAGTTCGCAGACATTCGCCACCTCGTTCATAAAGGAAATGCGCGTCGCCAGGATGGCGTTCGCCGCGTACTTGCACAGCTCGGCGCTCGCCGTATCCATAATCATGATCGGCGCCCCGGTTCGGGTGAATGGCGCCCACAGCTCGCGCATCAGCGCTGCGGCCCTGTCGTCGCCGTCCTCCACGCCGATCACCACGCGGTCCGGCTTCATGGAGTCCTCGACCGCGGCGCCCTGCTTCAGGAACTCGGGATTGCTGACGACGGAAAAGGGGTGTCTGGCTTCGCGCGCGACCTCGTCGCGAACCTTCCGCGCGGTCCCGACTGGCACCGTGCTCTTGTCGACGATGACCGTGTATTTGTTCATCGCGCGGCCGATCTCGCGCGCCACGCCGAGCACATGCTGCAAATCGGCTGACCCGTCCTCGCCCTGCGGCGTGCCGACGGCGATAAACACGATCTGTGACGCCTGAACGGCGTCGCTCAGCTCCGTCGTGAAACGCAGTCGCCCGTCGTGGTCGTTGCGCCGGACGAGCTCCTCGAGGCCTGGCTCATAGATCGGCATCCTGCCCGCCCTGAGCGTCTCAACCTTCGATCCGTCCTTGTCGACACAGATCACGTTGTTTCCATTCTCGGCAAGGCAGGCGCCGAGCACGAGACCGACGTACCCTGTTCCCACGACGGCAATGCGCATTTCACAATAAGATACTGACTCGGAAAGACTTAAACAAGTGCGGGTTCTGATGGACTATCGCGCCGCGCTGCGCGAACGAAGCGGTGTCGGCGAGTACACACACCAGCTGGCCGCGGCCCTGCTGCGCCAGTTTCCGCCCGACGGGGCGCAGGCGCCGCTGGCGCTCTCGCTCTTTTCGAGCTCGTGGAAGGATCGGCTCGCGACCCCGCCAGAACTGCTGGGAGCCGAGCCGATCGATCGGCACGTGCCGGTGTCCGTCCTGAACTTTGCCTGGCACCGGCTCGGTTGGCCGCCCGCCGAACTGCTGACCGGCAAGCAGTTCGATGTGACGCACTCGCTGCACCCGCTGGTGCTGCCCTCGAGATCGGCGGAGCCGGTCGTCACGATCTACGATCTCAACTTCCTGACGCATCCCGAACTGGCGCGGGCGGAAATGCGGCGCGACTACCCCGCACTCGCCCGGAATCACGCGCACCGAGCGGCCCGCATCATCACGATCTCCGAGTTCACGGCCGGTGAGATCGTCCGGCAGCTTGACGTGCCCCGCGACCGCGTCAGCGTCTGCACGCCGGGCGCTCCCGACTGGCGGCCCCGAGCGCAGCCGCCCGCCGAGGGATATGTGCTGTTTCTCGGCACGCTCGAGCCACGGAAGAACGTCGGCGGATTGCTCGACGCCTACGAACTGCTGGCCGGCCGCGAGCAGGGATCCCGCCCGCTCCCCCTCGTCCTCGCCGGAAAGGCCACGGCGGCAGCGCGCCCGTGGCTGGATCGAATTGCACGCCCCCCGCTCAGCGGCCTGGTGCGGCAGATCGGGTATGTCGAATCCGCTGAGCGGGCCGCGTTGTACGAAGGTGCACGCGTGGTGGTGCAGCCATCGTTCGAGGAAGGGTTCGGCATGTCGGTGCTCGAGGCCATGACGGTCGGCGTGCCCGTCGTGGCCGCCAATCGCGGGGCGCTGCCCGAAGTGCTGGGTGATGCCGGCCTCCTGGTCGATCCCGAGAACCCTCAGGAGATCGCTGCGGCGATCGACCGCATGCTCGCCGACACACCCTTTGTCGCGGGCTCAGTCGCGCGCGGGCTGACGCGCGCCCGGGCGTTCAGCTGGGATCGAACCGCGCGACGCGTCTACGATACCTACCGACTCGCATGCGGATTGGCGTAGACGCCCGCGAGCTGTGCGGGCGCCCGACCGGCGTCGGCCGGTATCTGTCGGGACTGCTGGCGGAGTGGTCGGCCGGCGCGGCGGCGCGCGAGGACGAATTCGTCCTCTACGCACCCGAACCACTGTCGCTGGATCTCGATCGCCGCCGCTTTCGGACCCGCGTTGTCGAGGGCCCACCCGGAACCTGGTGGGAGCAGCGGCGTGTGCTGCGCAACGTCGCCAACGATCACCTCGAGGCGTGGTTTGCGCCGGCGTACACCGCGCCGCTCGGCCTGGAGGTCCCCGTCGTGCTCGCGGTTCACGATCTCTCGTTTTTCGCGCACCCCGAGTGGTTTCCCGTCCGCGAAGGAGCGCGACGGCGTTGGTTGACGGCGCGATCGGTCGCAGCAGCCAAACGCGTGATCACGATCTCGGCGTTCTCAAAGGGCGAGCTCATGGAACGGCTGGGGGTTCCCGCGACGAAGATTGCGGTCATCCCTCCGGGTATCGGCGATTCCCGTGCCCGCCGCGATCACCGATCGGACGTCAACGATCCGCAGACGCCTGTCAGCGATCGGGCTCTCCGAGTCTTGTACGTCGGGTCGTTGTTCACCCGGCGGCACGTCGGTGATCTGATCCGCGCCTTCGCGCCGATCGCGCGCCGGCATCCCGAGGTGAGTCTCGAGATTGCGGGGGACAACCGGACGTACCCGCGCGAGGACCCGCGTCGCACCATCGCGGCCGAAGGCGTCGAGGCCCACGTCCGGTGGCATGCGTACGTCGCGGAGGCCGCGCTGTCCGAGTTCTACGGGGAAGCGCGGGCATTCGCGTTCCTGTCCGAATATGAAGGGCTCGGCTTGACGCCGCTCGAAGCGCTCGCCGCCGGCGTGCCGTCGGTGCTGCTCGACACGCCGGTCGCGCGCGAGAGCTGCAATGGCGCGGCGCTCTACGTGCCACTGGGTGATCTGAGGGCCACCACACAGGCGCTCGAACGGCTGCTGTTCGACGCCGACACACGCGCCCGGCTCCTGGCAGCGGCGCCCGCCGTGCTCGCGCAGTACGACTGGCCGCGCGCAGCGGCCGACACGCTGCGCCTCCTCACCGAATGTTGTCCATAATCATCGTCTCGTTCAACGCGCGCGACGATCTCGAGCGGTGCCTGGAGTCACTGCGTACCGCCGCGCCAGCACATCCGCACGAAATCATCGTCGTCGACAACCAGTCGACCGACGACAGCGTGGGGGCCGCCCGGCGATGGCCCGACGTCCGGATCATCGAGAATCCGAGCAACATCGGCTTTGCGGCCGCGAACAACATCGGCATCCGGGCCAGCTGCGGCGATCTGATTCTGCTGCTCAACAGTGACACCCTCGTCCCGGCCGGCGCGATCGATCGCCTCATCGCCGAACTGACGGCGCGGGGCGACGTGGGGGTCGTCGGGCCGCGGCTTGTAGATGCAGGCGGCCGCCCCGAGCTGTCCTTTGGCCGCATGATCACTCCACTGGCGGAGTGGCGACAGAAACGGCTGCAGCGCAACGCCGCGGCAGTCGCACGCGTGACGCGTGCGCGCGCGCACCCGGATTGGGTGAGCGGTGCCTGCCTGCTCGTACGCCGGAGCGACGCGGACGCCGCCGGGCTGCTCGACGAACGGTTCTTCCTGTACACAGAAGACGTGGATTTCTGCTCGGCAATCCGCGCGCTCGGTCGAAAGATTCTCTTCGTGCCCGAGATCGAGGTCGTTCATTTGCGTGGCCGGTCCCGAGCCAGCGCGCCGGCAGCGGCCCGCCGCGCCTACCGGCTGAGCCGGATCGCGTTCTACGACAAACACCATCCCCTCTGGGCGCCCGCGCTCCGCCTGTATCTGCGGCTCCACCGAGCCGATACAGAGTGAGGTGCACCTCCCGCAGGGTCTTCACGCCGCCGGGACCGTCGTCGCCCTCGCCGTCGCATTCGGTGTCCTGACCGAGCAGGTGCGCAGCGACCCGGCATCTGCGGTGCGGCCGAGACGGATGTTGGCGGCACAGGCGGCGCCTGCCGCCCCGCGCTCCGAACGCCCGCAGACCGGACCCGCGTCTGCGGGTGATCCGATGCCGGACGCGGCGACCCGTCGGCCGGGGAGGGGCTCAGGCGATCTGCCTCAACCCTCCGCGCCGCCTCTTGAAAACGTGATCGAAGCCGCGATGCCTGCCGTCGTGATGATCACGACACCCGCCAAGCGCGGCAGCGGCTTTCTCATCCGACCGGACCTGGTCGTCACCAACGCCCACGTCGTCGCCGGGTTCACCTCCGTGTCGGTCACGCTGCAGAACGGGCGCCGTGTGACGTCGCGGGTCACGCAGTCATCGACCGGCTACGATCTGGCGTTGATTCCACTCGTCGGGACCTACGTTCCACACCTGATCTCCGGTCAATCGGCCCACGTGCGGCTTGGCCAGGGAATCGTCGCGCTCAGCTGGGCCGAAAGCCTGACCCAGAGTACCGTTACCCGCGGCATCGTGACCGGTTTACGTGCCGATGGCGGGCGGCACCTGATTCAGACAGATGCCATCCCGAATCCCGGTGACAGCGGCGGACCGCTCCTGAACCGGCATGGCGAGGTGATTGGCGTGACCACGTTCCGGGCGACGGTCGGCACCGCGACATCCGGCTTTGCCGTTGCCGTCGATGACGTGGAGCGCTTCATCGACGCGCCAGAATGCCCGGGCGAGACGCGCGCGCAGACGTCCTTCTGCTCGTGATCGACGGCCCGCGGCACGGCGCGCTATCATCGCCCCGTGCGAATCGGCATTGATGCGCGCAAGCTGCACGATTTCGGCATCGGCACCTATATCCGGAACCTGTTGCGGCAGCTGGCGCGTCTCGACCGGGAGACCGAGTTCGTCGTCCTGTGTCGTGAGGAGGATCGGGAGGCGCTGGCGTCGCTTGGCGACAACTTCCGAGCGGTTTCGGAAACCGCCGGCAACTACTCGATTGCCGAGCAGGTCAAGATCCCGCTGGCGCTGCGGCGCGAGAGCGTCACGCTCTTCCACGCGCCGCACTACGTCCTGCCGCCGCTGGTCCCCTGCCGCTCGGTCGTCACGATTCACGACTGTATCCACCTCGTGTTTCCGCAATATCTGCCGAAGCGCTTCGCGCTGCCGTATGCCCGAACTTCGATCGAGCTGGCGGCGCGCCGCGCGACGCGCGTGTTGACGGTGTCGGAGAGCTCGAAGCGGGACATCCTCCGGTTCGTCGACCTCGCGCCCGAGAAGATCGACGTCATCTACAACGCGTACGACGATCGGTTCGCCGTCGAGCCGCTCGAAGAGGACGTCGTCCGTGTGCGCGAGCGCTATCAGCTCCACGACGAGTTCGTGCTCTACGCGGGCAATGTGAAGCCGCACAAGAACCTCGAGCGGCTGATCGACGCGTTCGATCGCGTCCGGAAGCGGGGATTGGATCATCTGAGGCTCGTCTTGATCGGCGACGAGATTTCGAAGTACGCCTCGCTGCGCCGCGCGGTCCACCGCCATCAGCTGCACAAGTACGTCAGGTTCCTCGGCTATCTGCCGGAAGAAACGCTCGCGGTGATGTATCGCCTGGCGGGCGTGTTCGTGTTTCCGTCGCTGTACGAAGGCTTCGGCTTGCCGCCGCTCGAGGCAATGGCCAGCGGCACTCCGGTGGTGACGTCCAACGTGTCGTCGCTCCCCGAGGTCGCCGGCGACGCGGCCATGCTGGTCGACCCGTACGATCCCGATGCGATTGCCGACGGCATCGCACGGGTGCTGACCGACGAAAAGCTGCGCCAGGAGCTGCGCGCCAAAGGGTTGGCGCGCGCGGGTCAATTCTCATGGGAGACCTCCGTCCAGCGGATCCGGGAGATCTACCGCCAGGTGGTGAACGGCCGTGAGCGCTGAACCGTGAGGCTGGCGCTGGTTCACGACTGGCTGACGGGCATGCGCGGCGGCGAGAAAGTGCTCGAAGTCCTCTGCGAACGGTTTCCGGACGCCGAACTCTTTACGCTCGTGCACGTTCGCGGCTCGGTGTCGCCCGCGATCGAGCGGCGGCCGATTCACACGTCGTTTGTCCAGTATCTGCCGCTCGCCTCGCGGTATTACCGCCAGTACCTCCCTCTGTTCCCCACCGCCGTCGAGCATTTCAACTTCGATCGGTTCGACACGATCGTGAGCATCAGCCACTGCTGCGTCAAATCGATCGTGCGTCCGGGCGCCGCACGGCATCTCTGCTACTGCCTGACGCCGATGCGCTACGCCTGGGATCAATTCGACGCCTATTTCGGGGCGCGCCGGATCGGGCGCACGGCCAACGCGGCGATGCGCCGGATCATGGCGCGGCTGGCGCGCTGGGATCGAGACACCGCGGACCGTGCAGACCGCTATGTCGCGATCTCTCGCTATGTTGCCGGGAGGATCCGCCGATACTATAATCGCGAGGCGACTGTGGTCTATCCGCCCGTCGACACCGCTTTTTTTCAGCCCGACGCCGCGTGCGAAAGACCGATCCACCCGAGCGCCCTCGTCGTGTCGGCGCTGGTCCCGTATAAGCAAATCGAAGTCGCGATTGATGCGTGCCGCCTCGCCGGCGTGCCGCTGACGATCATCGGCGATGGTCCGGAACGCGCGCGGCTCGAGGCGCACGCCGCCGGATCGGCGACCTTTCTCGGCCGCCGTTCCGACGAGGACTTGCGGGAGGCCTACCGTCGCTCCTGCGTCACACTGCTGCCGGGCGAGGAGGATTTCGGAATCGTCCCGCTTGAAGCCCAGGCATGCGGCCGGCCGGTGATCGCATTCGCGCGCGGCGGCGCCTGCGAAACCATCGTGCCGGGCGAAACGGGCTTCCTCGTCGAGGACCCGTCGCCGGGCGCCTTCGCCGACGCCATCCGCCGCGCCATGGACAGGTCCTTCGACGCCGGCGCGATCCGGCAGCACGCGGCGAGATTCGGCCGAACGCGCTTCGGCGACGAGATGGAAGCACTCATCGGCGATGCTCAATAGGCACAACCGGCTCCTCATCACGTTCTACGTCATCTCGGACGCGCTGCTCGGCGTCAGCGCCTTCATCCTCGCGTACACGATTCGGTTCCACCCGCTGATCGCGGCGATCGTGCCGGTCACCAAGGGCGTGCCGCCGCTGCGGCAGTACATCAACCTGCTTCCGTTTGTGGCCGGCGTCGTGCCGCTCGGCTTTCAGCTTCAGGGGCTGTACCGGCTGCGGCGCGGCCGATCGCGGGTCGACGATTTCTTTGCGGTCTTCGTCGGCAGCATCCTCGCCGTGGTCTTCGGCATCGTGGCGACCTTGTACGTGCAGACCTACTTTGCGACCGGCGCCGCCCGCGCGCGCGGCGCGCTCGAGGTGTCGCAAGCGGTCTGGGCGATCTTCCTCGTAATCAACGTCGGACTGACCTATGCGTCGCGCGAGCTGGTGCGCGAAGTGCTGGAGCGGCGGTGGCGTCAGGGCCTGAGCCTCAAGCGGATCCTCATTGCCGGCGCCGGCGAACTGGGGCGGCTCGTCGCAGACAAGATCCTGGAACATCGCGAGCTCGGTTATCAGATCGTCGGGTTCGTCGACGACCGCGCCGCGGGCGACCATCTCGGGTACCGCGGGTTGCCGCTGCTCGGCACGATCGATGATGCCGCCGAGATCTCGACGCGCGAGGGGGTCGATCACCTGTACGTCGCCCTGCCGCCCGAGCAGCACGTGCAGATGCTGAAGCTCATCGAGAGCACGAGCCGCGAATGCGTCGACGTGAAGGTCGTTCCCGACCTCCTCCAGGTGATCGCGCTGCGGGCCCGGCTCGAGGATCTCGACGGCGTTCCGGTGATCAACATCAACGACGTGCCGCTGCAGGGATTCAATGCCGTCGTCAAGCGCGTCCTCGACGTCGCCTTTTCGACCGCGGCGCTGGCGCTGCTCTTCCTCCCGCTCGGCCTCATTGGCGCGCTGGTCCGGCTGACATCGCGCGGCCCGGCGTTCTATCGTCAGGAGCGGATGGGGCTCGACGGGAAGCGGATTGAGATCGTCAAGTTCCGCTCCATGTATCACGACGCGGAGCGCGACACGGGACCGGTCTGGGCGCGCGAGAACGACCCGCGCGTGACGCCGCTCGGCCGCTTCCTGCGCAAATCGAATCTCGACGAGCTCCCGCAGCTGTGGAATGTGCTCCGGGGCGATATGTCGATTGTCGGTCCGCGGCCGGAGCGCCCGCATTTCGTCGCGAAATTCAAGCACCGGATTCCTCAGTACATGCTGCGTCACAAGGTGAAGGCGGGGCTCACCGGGTGGGCGCAGGTCAACGGATGGCGGGGCAACACCTCGATCGAGAAACGGATCGAATACGACCTCTACTACATCGAGAACTGGTCGGTCCGCCTCGACCTGAAGATCATGTGGCTGACACTGCTGCACGGGTTCTTCGACAAGCATGCGTACTGAGGACGGCCGCGGCGCCAGCATCTGCTATCACCTATGAGAACACGCGTCGTCATCACCGGGGCCGCTGGCTTCATCGGCTCGCACCTCGCCGAGACGCTGCTCGATCGTGACTTCTCCGTGATCGGGATCGACAGCCTGCTCACCGGCGATACTGCGAACATCGCGCATCTGGTCAACCGCGATTTCACCTTCATCAAGCACGACGTCACCAACTACATCTACATCGAAGGTCCCGTCGACTACGTGCTGCACTGGGCGAGTCCGGCGAGCCCGATCGACTATCTCGAGCTGCCGATTCCGACGCTGAAGGTCGGGGCGCTCGGCACCCACAAGGCCCTGGGCCTCGCGAAGGCGAAAGGCGCCCGGTTCGTGCTCGCCTCCACCTCCGAGGTGTACGGCGACCCGCTCGAACACCCGCAGCGGGAGAGCTACTGGGGCAATGTGAATCCCGTCGGGCCGCGCGGCGTCTACGACGAAGCGAAGCGGTTTGCCGAGGCGATGACGATGGCGTACCACCGTTATCACGGGCTCGACACGAAGATCGTCCGGATCTTCAACACGTACGGGCCGCGGATGCGCGTGAACGACGGCCGCGCGGTCCCGGCGTTCATGTCGCAGGCGCTCAGGAACGAGGACGTCACCGTATTCGGCGACGGCTCGCAAACGCGCAGCTTCACCTACATCACCGATCTCGTCGACGGGATCATCAAGTTGATGCTCTCGGAGGTGAACGACCCGGTCAATATTGGCAATCCACGTGAAATGACGATCAAGGAGATCGCGGAGACGATCATCACAATG
>JBPYEE010000613.1:0-22368 GCA_051985095.1 Vicinamibacterales bacterium
CCCCTTGCTGATCGCCGAAGCCATCGACTGATCGCCAGCGGCGGTTACGACCGGGTTTGGCGGCAAAGCCCGTGCGCCAGCTCGTCGCGGAGGCGAGCGTGGTCGCGACATTGGTCGTTGCCTGCGCTGAAACGCGCGTAGCCCTGGCGAGACTTCGCTGCGACGGGGTACTCACCGCCGCCAAACTGGCGTTGGTGAAGCGCGAGTTTTTGAGGAGCAGTGGCCGACGTATCTGACGTTGGACGCCACCGATTCGCTGTGCCGAGCAGCGGGCGAGCTTGCGGATCAGTACGGACTTCAACAGTGTCCACCTGGCCACGTTCGGCGAAGTCTCACGGCGAGCGGGAACTGACGACACGCGCTTCTCCAGTTTCGATCACCGACTGAACCAGGCGGCGCGGAAAATCGTGCGTATGCTCAAAGGGACCTGGCAACAATAATCACGTTGGCGCATTGCACGCGCGCTCTGGACAATATCTGAACAATTTCTGCTAGGGACAGGCGTCCACAACCTCGCCGATCAATGGAATCCGACAAAAGTCTGCCGTCTGAAGACATTCCTGTTTACGCATTTTTTGTGAGGTTTTTCTTCCTTTCCTCATGGCATCATGCAGCCGCTCACGCAATCACATTGAACTCGAAAGGGCAGGCGCCAATGCACTGCGGGCGGTCGACCGCGTTATGTCCCATCGGTCGGCCGACAACGAACGGTTGATCACGCTGCGCGCCTGTAGTGGTTGAGCAGTCCACGAGGCGTTGCTTGCCGATGAACCCGACCGCCGTTCAACCAGATCAGGTTTTGTACTGTCGTACGCCGAGGCGGAAGACGCACTTGCGCGGCTTGAGCGGCAAGTCGCCGAGGGTCGTGGCGATCGTCGACATCTTGGGAGTTCGTAGAGTCGTGAGCGGCAACCGATGAAGTTCAGGGGTCGATACGAGATAAAGGCGAAGATCGGCGAGGGCGGGATGGGTGTGGTCTTTCGTGCCTACGATCCGCCGCCGATGGACCGCGACGTTGCGATCAAGACCCTCCCGGAATTTGCCGACAGCGTTGCGCTCGAGCTTTTCTACAAGGAATGCAACGTCCTCAAATCGATCAGCCACCCCAACATCGTCGAGATTTTCGACATGGGGCAGTTCGACGACGCGGGCAAGAACAACCCGTTCTTCGTCATGCCCCTGCTCCAAGGCCAGACGCTCGACGACATCATCAAAAACGCCCCTCATCGGCTGACGGTGGCAAGGGTCGTCGAGATTATTTCGCAGACGTGTCGCGGTCTGCAGGCGGCGCACGACCGCGGGCTGATTCATCGTGACGTCAAGCCGAGCAACTTGTTCATCATTGGCGATGACTCGGTGAAGATCATTGACTTCGGTGTAGTGCACGCTGTCGATTCGCGCACGCGCACCGGCTCGTTCGGGAAAGGGACCTTGCTTTACATGTCACCCGAACAGGTCACCAACAAACCTGTGACGCCGCAATCCGACATCTTCTCCCTTGGTATCGTCTGCTACGAAGCGCTGACAAAGCGGCATCCATTTCGCGGTTCAACCGATGAGATCGTCGAGGCGATTCGCCGCTTGAACCCGCCGCCGGCATCCAGTCTCAACGACACCGTCAGTCCGCTGATCAGCCGAGTCGTCCACAAGGCGATGGCCAAGCAGCAGCTGAATCGATACGACAGCGTCAAGGAATTCGGTGAGAATCTGTTGCGCGCGCACAACAACCTTCCGATCGAGATCTTCGATTCCGCGCGCATTCAGCCCCGCATCGACCGCGCCAGGAAAGCCATCGAGAGCGGCGATTTCCAGTTCGCGAGCGACATCATCGGCGAACTCGAAGCAGCTGGCCATCTCGACGCTCAAATAACCGACCTGCGCGCCGACATCGAACGATTTGAGCGATTGCGGACAGTTGCCCAGCTGCTCGAGAACGCCCAGGCGCGATACGAAGATGAAGAAGATCCGCTGGCGCTCCAGAAGATTCACGAAGTCTTGCAGATCGACCTTGGCAACGTGAAGGCGCTCCGGCTCAAAGCCAAGATTGAGGAGCGACGAAGCGAGCGCCAAGTCGATCAGTGGATGCGGCTGGCCAGACAACACATCGAAAACCACTCCTATAGTCACGCGCGGGACGCGCTCCAGAACGTCTTCGCCTTGCGGCCAACCGAGTCGAGTGCGCTGCGGCTGGCGAAGGAACTGGAGGGCGAGGAACAGGATTATCTGCGGCTGCGGCACGAGAAGGCCGAGCTGTACGAGTCAGCAGTCAACGCGTGGAAGAACGGCGACGTCAGTCAGGCCCTGAGCAACATGCGTCT
This sequence comes from Vicinamibacterales bacterium, assembly GCA_051985095.1. GTDB lineage: Bacteria > Acidobacteriota > Vicinamibacteria > Vicinamibacterales > CAVVIG01 > Gp6-AA45. The sequence continues at coordinate 2,319 of JBPYEE010000613.1, forward strand.
CGTGCTCGATCTCGATCGGCGGGCGCCAGACATGTCGACGCCCGAGACGTCCGCGCCCTATCAGAGCTTCTACAACAAGATCAGGTCAGAACACGAAGCGCTCAACGCCGGCTACGCCGAGGCGCGCCGCCATTTGGCCGAGCAGAACTTCACCAAGGCGCTCGAGATTTGTCAGGAGTTCCTCGCGAAATATCCGGGGCAGCCACTGTTCCAGGCACTGAAATTCGACGTTGAGGAGCAACATCGGCAGCGCCTCTCCTCGTACATTGCGGACGTCAATCGCCGACTCGAGGCTGAGTCCGACCTCGATGCGAAGGTCAGCCTCGTTCGGGAGGCTGTCGCGCGTTACCCTGGTGAGCCCCATTTCGAGCGCCTGCTTAAGTTGATGCAAGAGAAGCGCGACCTCGTACGGTCAATCGTCGCGCGCGCCGAGGGGCATGAGGGCCGGGGTCAGATCAACGAGGCGTTGAGCGATTTCGAGACCCTTTCAAATATTTATCCGTCCTACCCGGGTCTCCAGTACGAAATCGAGCGGTTGCAGAAGCGGCGCGATCAAATGGCGCGCGCGGCGGCCAGAACAGATTGGATTCGAAAAATCGATCGTCAGCTCGAGAGCGGCAATTACGCAAAGGCCAACGAGTTGATTGGCAAGACGGAGATTGAATATCCGAGCGACCCGGAACTCGTTGAGCTGCGAAAACTCTCCGAACGGGGTCTCAGTCGTGCACATGAGGCGGAGCGGCTGTTCGGAGAGGGCCAGCGTCTCTGTACCGAGGGATGCTTGGATGACGGGATTGTCGCGTTGCGTGACGCACATCGGCTCGACGATCGCAATCCAGTGATCCGCGCGGCGCTGCGTGACGCGCTGATCGAGAAAGCGCGCGCAAACATCGAAACGAATTGGCATGCTGCCGAACCGTTCATCGATGAGGCGCTGGGCCTCGATACACAGCATCCAGTCGCAAAGAGCCTGCGAGCCCAGCTGTCGGATCGCAAGCGAGACGAGGTGATCGCTGAATGCGCGGCGAAGGCGCGTCGACTTCAAGCTGGCCACGAACTAGACCAGGCTGAGTTCGAGTTGAAGCGCGTTCTTGCAGACTATCCTGGGGACCCGCGGCTGACTGCGATCCTCGATACGATCAGCAAGGAGCTTGGGCACTCGATCGTCCAGCAAGCTCGCGCGATCGACCTCGCTCAGCTTCGTGGTTTTCGAGAGCGAGCCGAGGGAGCGAACGATCGCGCCGAGCTCGAAGAGATCCTCACACAGACGCGCCAGGTCACAGATCGGTATCCTGCTGAACCGAATCGCGCGGAACTCGAGACGATCAGCCACGAGATCGAGCGCAATCTGCAAGATCGTGGTGCTCGGTCGTCTGGCGGCGATGGCCGCGCCTCAGAGGAACGCGCGAGAGAGGATCTGAAGGAACGCTCGCCAGACCAGGGAGTTCAAAAACACAGTGGGTCATCGGGCTTTTCCGGGAACAAGTTGGTCTGGTCATGGGTCGCAGCCCTTTTGGTCACGGCGATCGGGATTGGCGCTCTTGCCAAGATCACGGTTGGTCGGCGGCCCGGCAAGCCGCGAGCGGATACGACAGGACCTCTTGCTCAGGCCACCCTGCACGTGCGAGTGACGCCTGCAGGCGCGAAGCTCACGGTCGATGGCCGAGCCCAAGACGGATCCGAGGCGCAGCTCGCACTCGATTCCGGCGAGCATACGCTGGAGGCTACTCTTCTTGGTTACGCACCGTTAACGAAGACGATGACGCTGGACGCTGGCAGGTCGTCGGACGTAGAGCTCCCGCTTCAGCCCTTAGCCGATTCAATTCGTTTGGTAACCCCTGACGTCGAGGCCGGAGACGTCTGGCTCGATGACACACCTGTCAAGGCAGAAGGTGGAAGCCTCACGTATAACCTTGGCACGCCAGGGGCTCACGTGCTGAGGATCTCCACGCCGAAAGTCGCCAGTCAGGAAGCGAAGATCACCTTTACCACCGCGGTTGCGACTTTGCCGGTCGTCGCGACAATCGAAGTGCCGGATCGTCAGGCCGTTGTCGTGAGCTCTCTCGGCGGGTCTGCGCAAATCCGCAGCAGTCTCGGCACGGTGGGTGTGAGGATCGATGATCAGCCTCAACACACACTGACGCCTGACGGGCTGTCAATCAATAACCTTACACCGGGACTCCATGAATTAACGATCGGTGAGGGCAAGAACCTGCGACGGATGTCTTTCGCGGTCGGTTCGGGCCCGGCACTCGACGCAATCGTCTACTCCGACCTTGACGTCGGCAGTGTGCTTGTCTCCACGGGCGAGAGCGACGTCACCGTTCAGCTCGATGGCGTCGACTATCCGCGGAAGACGGTCAACGGCTTGCTGCGTTTACTGAGTTTGCCCAGCCGCCAGCACACAATCCGCGTCAGAAAAGAGGGGTTCACCGATCCCGACATGCAGACGGTGACTGTGGCGAAGGGCCAGGAAACTTCGGTGCGCTTCGAGCTCAGGGCCCTACAACGAGCCGCGCGCCTGGACATCCAACGCGGGACGCCGGGAACCCAAGTGTGGCTAGATGAGAACACAACGGCGATCGGTACGATTAATTCGGACGGGACGTTCTCACGTGCCGTCCCCCCGGGTTCACACGTGCTTCGCCTCACGTTGGACGGTTACCAGCCTAAACGCCTAACGCGCGACTTCGTGGGTGGCGAGACGGTCTCGCTGTCCGCCGCCGACCTCGAGCTGCAGGGCCTCCCGGCGATAATCGACATTACGAGTGATAGTCTTGAGGTGACGGTCACGAAGGACGGCCAAGTCGTCCGGCAATTCAAGGGCAGCGCCAAAGTATCAGTGTTGCAGGGCACCTACACGGTCAGCGCGCGCAATTCGTCAGGGATGAATGCCACACGCGTCGTCTCGGTCGGTCCCGGTGAAACGAATCCACTCATAATGAGCATTAACGGTGCCGGCATGGATGGTTTCGAGCACCCAAATGAGTGGTCGCAAGATGGCACCTGGTACACAAGGAAGGGTGGCAACTTCGTCCTCTACCGTCCTCGACCAATGGGCCGCATCACGTTTACATTGAGGCCGAGGAGGAAGGGACGCCTTTTCATACCAGGCCAACGGATCCGGTGGGTTGTCGGCTATGTAGATCCCAAGAACTACATGCTGGTGGAATTGGACAGCAAATACCTTTACCGCAGCGAGTACTTCCAGGGAACCAGGCATGAGATGCCGAGGGTTGAGCATCACGTCTCGTGGAATGATCCGTTTTTTAGCATCACCATGGAAGTGAGCGACGATGTCTTGATTCACCAGTTCAGAGGCGAGAAGGGCGAGTGGAAAGAATTAGACACGTGGGACCGGCGTCTAGCGGGATCGGCCAGCAGCAAACGCACGTTCGCGGACGGTAAGTTTGGTTTTTACCTTCCGCAAGACGAGGAAGTCGAGATTAGTAACTTCAGTTTTGCTCAGGCTGCCAGCCGGTGACCCCCTCCGGGACTTGGCGTCGGCCGAAAGATCATCGTTTGTAGCCTCTACTTCCATCAACCGTAAACGCCAGCAGAGCGGCTCCATTCGACGTCCGTGCCGAATCTAGCTCTCTGCCGAAACGGCCGCGATCAGTGCCTTGATATAACCGATCGCAAACGCGAAGCCCTGATACTGATTGTCATCGCCGTCGACGTGCGGCACGTGGTCGGGCATCAGCGTGCCCTCGTACCCGACTTCCTTGTAGACGCGCGCGGCTTTCAGCATGTCGACGCTGCCGTTGTCGATAAAGGATTCGCGGAAATTTAGGCGGCCGCCTTCGATGTTGCGGAAGTGCACATTGAAGATCTTTTTGCGCGACCCGAAGTACCGAATCACGTCGTAGATCTGTTCCCCTGGCTTTTCGAGCTGCTCCGACACCGTGCCCTGGCAGAAGTTCAATCCGTGATACCGGCTCTCCTTGATTGAGACGAATTTCTTAAGGCCTTCCGGTGACGCAAGCACGGCATCGATGCCGCGATAGCCGGGCGGCACACCTGGATCCTGTGGATGGCATCCCATCTTCACTTTGTATTCCTCGGCCACGGGAACGACGCGCTCGAGAAAGTAGGTGATGCGCTCCCAATAGGTGTCGGCGTCGACTCGTCCAGCGATGGTCGCCGTCTCTTTGTTCGTGTCATTGGCCAGCACGAACTCGCTGTACCGAGACGGACCGCGCCCCTTCGCCGTCCCCGAGCGAGGAATGCCGAGGATCGTGAAGTTGTATTTCACCTGGAACACGCCGGCTCTCGCGCAGTTGCGAATCTGCCGGCAGATGTCGTCGATGTCACGATCGCGTTCCGGATTCCGCCCCAGATAAATCGCCGGCATCTCGGCGCGCGTAATGTCGGCCGAAGTCATCGTGATCGGAATCATTTCGAGTGTGAGGCCATAGGACTCCACGCGCTCGCGTAATCTGGTCAGCGATTCTACGGACCACTTCTCATCCATCGTGGGTGAAGGCAGGCTGCTGCAGATGTGATTGCAGCCGAAGGCAGCCATTGCTTTCAGCACGGCATCGGAGTCGCCATGCTGCGTGCCGACCTTGAATTTCACCCCCGACGACGTTGTGGTTTTGTCGGTATTGGGGTTTCTCGCGACCTGCGCTGCCGCCACGGCTTCGGCGAGGGCTGCCGCCGTCACTCCGGCCCCGGTCAGCTTGACGAATCTGCGGCGATTCATGGCGCCTCCTGGCTAGGTTTAACGATCAAGCCGGCGGAGGAGTCTGTCACATCCTTGGCCGGCGGGAAAGAGGCGAACTCTCGCACAGCGGTCGAGCCGTATTGATGCAATAGCGACGTCCGCCTCGGGACGGTCCGGGTAGACTGTGTGCGGTGCCTCCCGCCCCACAGCGCTCGGGTCGAGCGAGGCCGAGATGTGAATTATGGGGCGCGATTTATACACGACCAACCATCTCTGCTAATCAATCCCACGCATCAGCCGCGAGCGGACGCCGGTGCACGTTCAGAAGAAGTTCGTCGGGGAGTCTGACGTGCGTGGTGCTCTCTCGCACGCGCACAGCTTACGCGATACACCTGGGACGCTGGTTATCTATTGTCTTCGGTGCGCCCCGGACTCGGAAGCACCAGCGGACGGGCTGCTTCAGTAACCGCAAACTGTACGATGCGGCACGCATGACTGATGAGTGCTGACCAGTCGCGTAGGTCGTGACCATCCGAATGCAGAGTCATGAAGACCGTCTGGATCGCCCTCGCGGCCGCGCCCGCCGTAATCAGCCGATTTGAGATTGCTCGAGGTTTTTGACACCCGCGAGACCGGACACTCCTCATCGACGCGAAATGCGCGCGGTGGAGTGCGGGAATCCGTCTCGCGTAAAATAGCTGCCGTCGCTCGGCCCGATCTCGAATCGTTTCGGAGGTGAAGCAATGACGTTTTCACGTCGCGCGTTATACACGCTCATGCTCGTCGCGATCGTCTGCGCGTTCGTTGGCTGGCGTCTCAGTGCGGCCGACACGCCGTACGGGCCGACCATGCCGCCGCTCAACGATCTGCCGAATCCGTATCAGACAGTCAATCCACCGCAGGCCGATCCGGCGCATCCTGGACAGTTCGTGCATCCCGAGTACTTCAAGATGCCGCCGGAGCGACACTGGGGTTCGACAGCCGGCGTCGACATCGATCGCGACGGCAAGACGATCTGGATTCTCGACCGCTGTGGGGCCAATACCTGCTACGACCCGGCGGCCGGCAAGATGTCGGACCTGGATCCGATTCTTCACTTCGACGAGAACGGGAACCTGATTAAGAGCTTCGGCGCGGGGATGATCGTGTTCCCGCATGGACTCTTCGTCGACAAGGACGACAACGTGTGGGTGTCCGACGGCAACGACAATCGTCCCGCTCAAGGCCGCGGCGCGGCTGGGGCTGCCAGAGGGACGGCCGCGGGCGCCGCGCGCGGCGCTGGAGCACGTGGCGCGACGGGTGGTGCCGGTGGGCGAGATGCCGAGGCTCCTGGGCGCGGCGGAGCGGTGGATCCGGAGGCGGTGGCGCAGGCCAACGCCGGCCGTGGGGCAGCCGGACCGCTGGGCGCCGCGGCAGGCGCAACAAAGGGACATCAGGTTTTCAAGTTCGACAAGAACGGCAATCTCCTGATGACGCTGGGCAAACCGGGAGGAGCGGCCGACCCCGATTTCTTCTACCAGCCGAACGATGTCCTCGTCGCGCCAAATGGCGACATCTTCGTCTCCGAGATCCACGCAGGCGGCGGCGGGATCATCTACAAATTCGACAAGAGCGGAAAGTTCCTGATGAAGTGGGGCAAGGCGCCCACCGCGGGCAGCATCCCGGCGCGGGGCGAGCTGAACCAACCGCACACCCTGGCGATGGATTCCAAGGGGCGGCTAATCGTCGGCAGCAGGAGCTGCAACTGCGTTCAGATCTTCGATCAGAACGGGAAGTTCATCGATCAGTGGTATCAGTTCGGCCGGCCGAGCGGCGTGTTCGTCGACAAGAACGACAACCTGTACGTCGCCGATTCCGAATCAGGCGCCAACAACACGAATACGCATCCCGGAGGATGGCTCAGAGGGATCCGGATCGGCAGTCTGAAAGACGGCAAAGTGAAGTACTTCATCCCCGATCCGGAGCCAGAGCATACCGGCACGAGCTCGGCCGAAGGCGTCGCTGTTGATGCCAGGGGGAACGTCTACGGCGCGGAAGTCGGACAGAGGGACGTGAAGAAGTACGTTGTGAAGAAATAGCCTGTCAGGCACCAACCGTCGACTTTCAGGGCGCACGCTGTTCTTCATCGAAGTCGGCAGCCGCCGTGTGCATTTTGCCGGTTGCACGGCACGTCCCGACGGCGGATGGGTGGCGCAGCAGGCGCTGCAGGTCACATCGACGGTCTCAAAGCGTGCTGACCAAATCCGATTCCTGATTCGCGACCATGATCGAAAGGTCACGAGCGGGTGCGATGGCGTCTTAGAGGCTGAAACGATCCGAATCGTGCGGACGTCAACTACCCGAGGCGAATCGGGTCGCGACCGGTTCGTTCGGACGATTCGGTCTGAATGCCTCGACTGGTTGCTGATTTTAGATGTTCGCCATCTTCAGCGTGTGGCCACTGTTTCGTTGAACATTACAACGGACATCGGCCGCACCGAGCCTTAGATCCCGCGCCGCCGAACCGTCGTGCGCAGGTCGAGACCTTGAAACAGGGCAGCCGATCGCGGTAACACGTCGGGATAGATTGGGCGGGCTCCGCACGAGGACCATCGTGCAGCATAAGGCGAAATCGAATTCGTTTACCTCAAACGCTAAATAGTGCGGCATCTGGCAGGAGTTGAGACCATGCTGACGATCGGATTAAGGCGATTGCTCGGCCGGACGCATGCCTACCGACGCAGAAGGCACCATCGAATTTCCTGACTCGTGGATCGGCCAACCCGACGCCGCCCCGTCGTTCAGTAGCCCTTACGGTTGGTGAGAAGCTGGACTGGCGAATTCCAGGAGCTCGATCGGCGCCCCGTCATCCAGTATGAACGCGACTCGGACGCCGGGCGACGGCCAATTCGGGGGAATGAGGGTCTGCTTCCCTTCGAGCGCCGCATCGAGGTTGTCGACGACAAACGCAAGGTGCGGAACGGTTTTCACGATGTCCGGCACATCGCACTGCGTGTCGAACCGGATCCACTCCACGCCGTACGGACTGGTTTCAAAGCCGCAGACATGAACACCGAGGTGTTCCAGGTGCCGCTCCCCATCACGCGGAGAGGAGTGCGGGATGCCGAGGTGGTGGTATCGCCACCCGAACCTTGCGACCGCCGGGGGATCTTCGCGGCTCTGCCGGATGCCATCCATAGATGATCCAACGACTCGCGGAAAGGGTAACACGACACTTCGCGGCCCTCCAAAGTCCAGTAGCATAGAGCCAGCGGGGGCCGGGCTGATCAAACCCTTCGCCGTTGATCGCTACTTGAGGGCGGTGCGGGCTGGACTCACCGCAGGCGGATGACTACGGACGGCGTGCCTTCGACCGTTCGGCGCGCCGGTTGAGCGTAACGAAACGTCCGAACTCTGTCGAATGTCGAAGTTGATCTACATCACCAATACGTCGCTCGACGGTCGCATCGAGGACAAGCCGGTGCCTTCGATTGGGTCAATCCCGATCAAGTATTCGATTTCATCACTGAGTTGTTGAGGCCGATCGGAACCAACCTCCTTGGGCGGCGACTCTATGAGATGATGGCCTACTGGGATGCGCCGGTGGATGGCTATCCACCCGAACACCGCGACTTCGCACGAGTCTGGTAGAAGGCCGAGAAGATCGTCCTCTCACGAACGTTGACAGTCGCTCCGACACGCACTGCGCGTGTCGAGCGGGACTTCGACCCAGGGCTATTCGTAAGCTCAAGCGGGAATGGAGCACGACATCATCATTGGCGGCGCGGAGCTCGCGGGCTTGCGCTCGAAGCCGATCTTGTCGACGAGTGTCACCTGTTTCTCAACCCGGTGATCGTCGCCGGCGGAAAGCCGGCGTTCCGAGCCGCCTTACGGCGCGATCTCGAACTCCTTGAGACGCGCCGTTTCGGCACCGGAGTAATCCACTCCGCTATCGCATACGCGGCGGTATTCCTGAAATGCGGCGCCGCGACCGCTAGGGAACGATCAGTCGCCTTACGTGGAGCCAGCTGCAACAGGCCGATTGACTAAACCCTTCGCCGTCTGTCGAGGCCTGCCTTGTCCGATGGTCAAGGCGTACCTAAAACCGCGAATGGCAACAACATTCATCGCGGCAACGAGTTCGGATTTCACCAGGCACCGTGCAATAATCAGGTTTCGCGCTTCTGGTTCCTTTCCGGACCGTCGAAGAGCGAATCCGCGGCGGATGCATAGAATAGGCGTCTCGCTCGAAGGTTTCGTGTTCTTCTCACTATTACATGGCGCTTCGGTGGATCCTGCAGGTCGCATTTGTCCCTGCTGAAAACTCGATCCCGGTCTACGGGTGGGAACGGACTGGCGAGGTGGTGGCGAACAGGCATCCTCTCATCTGATTTAACCAATCCAAGGCACGGAATGACCGCATGGTAGAGTTCGTCAAAAATATCTCTGCGGCAGTTGCGACGTGCAGCGAGTTCACTGCAGTCGTAGCGATCGTAATGGGAGGAATGCAGGCTATCGCATTCGCTGTCACGACATTCATTCGTCGCAACAGATTAGTCGCTCCCTTGGAAGTTTTTCGAGGGTTTGCTGGGTGGTTGGTCTTGGCCCTTGAGTTCCTGCTAGCTGCGGACATCTTGCGAAGCGCAATCAGCCCCACGTGGAATGATATTGGCCAATTAGCCGCGATCGCGGCCATCCGAACGTTCTTGAATTATTCCTTGAGCCACGACCTGCGTCACGCGCCCGACGTGTCCGCACCGTAACGGCGCGATCAGATCGATGCCGTAGATAGGATGAAGCGGCTGGTCTCCCCGGGTGACGTGGTAGCGTGCCTTGGCGCCTCTTTCTCGACGCCTCGAAGTCTTCGAGTACGTCGTCTTCCGAGGCTTTGCGCCGCTTCAGTTGCCGAGCGATGTCGCTGCTCAGCATGTCGAAGAGTTTGCGCTTCAGCTCGATTGGCAGAGTGATTTCAGGGCGCGGGAAGAAAATGCCAACCAGGTGCCCGCGCCGCGTCCCGAGGATTGGCGTCCCGGAGCGCACCAGGCCCGTCGCCTTGTCCCGGAATCCCGAACCGTGCTGATCCTCATGTGGTTACCCTGGTGACCAGAATAGCGCGGGTGCCCTGGGCTCGAATCACGCAAGAACAAAACCTGCGGCCTGTGCCCTTCGGCAGGCTCACCGCATCTCGAGCTTTTTCGAGAGACGTTGATCGTGCGTCGTACCTCGCCGCTCATGTGCTATACCTCGTGCGATGAGCGATCACGACGAGGACTTTGCCACGCTGTTCGAGAAGTCGCTGAAGACGAAACCTCACCGAAGAGGTGAAACGGTCGAAGGGATCATCGTAGCGATCAATGCCAAAGGCGCGTTCGTTGACGTGGGCGGTAAGGGCGAGGCGATCATCGACATCGCCGAGCTGAAAGACGAGGACGGGGCGATCGACGTCAAGGTTGGGGACCGGATTCACGCTGTGGTGACGTCGACCGAGGGCGGGCTGACGCTGTCGCGGCGGCTCGCGCGCGGCGCGGCGACGAACCGCGAACTTGCGCACGCATTCCAGACCGGTCTCACCGTGCAGGGCAAGGTCGAGTGCGAGATGAAGGGCGGGTACGAAGTCCGGGTCGGGGGGCAGCGCGCGTTCTGTCCCTTTTCCCAGGTCGACATCGCACGAGGGACCGAACCCGCTCAGCACATCGGCCGTGTCTACGAATTCCGGATCACGGCGTATGCCGAAGGCGGGCGCAACATCGTCCTGTCGCGGCGTGCGCTGCTTGAGGAGCGGCAGCAGGCTGCAGCCGCGGAGGTCCGCCGTTCGATCGTCGTCGACACCGTGCTGACCGGCCGAGTGGCATCAGTACGCGACTTCGGCGCATTCGTGGATCTCGGAGCCGGCGTACAGGGGCTGCTCCACGCGAGCGAGATGAGCTGGTCGCACGTCGCGCCGGCGCAGGTCGTCGAGACCGGCCAGGAGATCACGGTAAAGGTGCTGCGCGTGGAGGACGACGGGCAGAAGATCGCGCTCGGACTGAAGCAGCTGCTCGCCGATCCGTGGTCGAAGGTGCCGGCGACGTACGCGGTCGGCCAGGTGCGAACTGGACGAATCACCCGCGTCGCGGATTTCGGCGCTTTCGTCGAAGTGGAGCCAGGGATCGAAGGCCTCGCGCACATTTCCACGTTCGAGACCGCCGGTCGGGCGAACGACTGGAAGAAATCAGTCGCGGTCGGCACGGCGGTGACGTGCGAGATCGTTAGCATCGACACGAATAAGCGACGGATCGGCGTGAGGCTCGCGAGTGACGCAACGGCGCACGACGACGACGGACACGAGGCTGCGGTCGCCCAGCCGTCCGCGCCGGAACGACTCGGCTCGATGGCCGATCAGCTGAAGAACGCGTTCGCACCGAAAGGCAAACCGTGACACCCGAACCAACCATCACCGGCAGTGCGGCGTTCTTCATCGTCAAGAACGCACCTGCCGCGCTGGCGTTCCATCGTGACCGTTTCGGCTTCGACTCGCATTCGAAGGTGCCGAACGACGACAGTCCGCACATGATCGATCGATTCGAACGACACGTCGCTGGGATGTAGGAGCAGAGGACAACGATGACACGAACCTGGCCCGAGGACTAGGGCGCGGAAACGAGGGATGGGGTGCTGGTTCTGTGGGAACCAGGTCGGTAAGCCGTTTTATGTGGGATGCGCGGGACGGACGCCTTGAGCGGCCTGCCCATCGCTCGTGGCCTCGCGCTCGTCATCTTTCGAGACCGTCACATCGCGGACTTCACGAGCTTGACGACCGCGGAAGTCGCAGCGTACTGGTGCGACGTTCACACCGTCGCACAGATGATCGAGCAGGCGTTCGCGCCGCGCCACATGAACTGCCGACTGCTCGGGAATTTCGGTGCCGCACCTGCACGTCCACCTTGTGCCCCGGTACCTCGACGATTCTGCTCCCGGAAGATCTCGCAGACCGATCAACTAATCAGGACGGGCCCGCGCGGCTGTCCATCATGGCCCGAAGCGGTCGCCGCTTCACGACGAGGCCGATTACACGCGCGCGGACGGTTTTTCATCGGGAACGGTCGGTTGTTGAGTGAGGGCGGACCATACATTCTACAGGCGCTCAGCGTGACCAACGGCACCCCGGTCCGGGCGAGCGATGGGACAAAACGCCCACCTCTGAGCCTTCCAGGTCGGTTGCCCGTTCAAACAGGAGGAGGGCCTTGGCGTCTGACCGTCACGTATCGTTTTGGACCGCTGCGATGAACGCACTGACGTCGCTCTCGCCGGCTTGGTTCTGTTTTTTGCCATCCAGTGTCCCAGGCGAATCCTAACAAGGCGTCTTCGATCGTCGCCCAGGCAAGAAACGTCAAGAACCGCAGCCTCGACTTCGCCTATCATTTTCAACACATGCAAACGGGCGACGTCCTCAGGCTCCTCGGCGACGTGAACAACCGCCTCAATGAGGATGTCTCACTCGAGGCGCTCGCGTCGCGGTCGGGGTGGTCGAAATTTCACCTGCACCGGGCCTTTTGCAGGCTCGCCGGCGAAACTCCGAAGCAGTACGTCCAGCGCCTCCGTCTCACGCGCGCCGCCGCTACGCTCGCCACAAGCAACCGGACGGTACTGGAGATCGCACTCGCGGCGGGCTTCGCGGGCCACGAGGTCTTCACTCGCGCATTTTGCCGGCAGTTTGGCGCCGCGCCGGCGCGCTACCGAGCCGCGGCGCGCATGAACCTGTCGCCGGACGTTCGCGCGCGGTACCGTGCATTTATCGATGCCATCGCGCCATGTACCGGCCTGTACCACCTCCAACTTTCCGACACTTCCAGGAGACGGCCAATGCCCGTGATATCGATTGCCCGCCAAGAACGTAGCCCCCTGCCGGTTCTCTTGATTCGCCGTCGTATTGCGCGAGAAGAACTGCAGACCACTTTGGGTGAATGCTTCGGAAAGCTCTACGGGCACGCACACAAGGCTGGCCTCGCTGTAGCGGGATTTCCACTGGCGCGATACGTGTCGACCGGCCTCGGTCTGTGGACTGTTGAGCCCGCGATACCGCTCGCGACGCCCGCACCTGGCGAAGGAGAAATGCAGGCGGGCGTCATGCCCGGCGGGCCGACGGCCGTGGGTATCCACGGCGGGCCGTACGAACAGCTTGCCGACACGCACATCGCCATCGACCGCTGGATCGAAGCAAACGGTTTTCGTGCAGGTGGCCCGCCATGGGAATGGTATGTGACCGATCCCGCCCAGCATCCGGACCCGTCCACCTGGCGGACCGAGGTGTACTGGCCCCTCGCGTAGATCAAGCGCGCCCGCCGACCGTCCGGGGCGCTGACGAATGCGATTGCGAGATCGGGCTACGGCGAGTCTAGTCAATCCGTTTAACGCACCAAGAACGTGCCTTGGGGACGCAGGCGCGGAGACGCCGTTCGCGCAACTGGCCGTCTTTTGAGACACGAAAGGATCCGAATCGTTCGGACGTCCGTTCAAGTACCCGAGGCGAATGGGATCGGGGAGCGGTTCGTTCGGACCCCCCGGTCTGAATGTCTCGACTGGTTGCTGATCTTCAACGTGCGGCATCTTGAGCGCGCCGTCAGTGTCTTCGTCGATCATTGCAACGGCATCGACCTCATCGCTCCCTGGATCTCGCGCCGCCCAATGGTCGTGCGCCGATTGAGGCCTTGAAACCCGTGCAGCCGATGGAGGTAAAACGTCGGGACAGACTGGGCGGGCCTTTGCACGGATACGAGCGTGCGGCGTAAGGCGAAATCGGATTTGTTTACCGTACAAGGGGTTAGCAGGGTGTCAGAGCTCACAATCGTTCGAATCTCGCGGAGCGCTTGGCGACCGAGTCGCTTCGGTTTGGCGGCCAACCGAACGCACTGGTCGTCGGTAAACCGCAGGCGGCGCGGACCGAGCTGCTCTCGAAGGACGCGATTCTCGGACTGGCGAGAGTTGAGCACCTCGCGCTGCTGGTTGATCCAGCCGGCCAGGGCTTTCAGGGGAACGATACCGGACACGAAACGGGAGCCATGGCGCGCAGCCTATCAAGGAGATGCAGCCGCGTCATTCATGTGGCCGGCGCGACAGCCTTCTACGCGAGTCCCGTCATGCCGGCAGCTCCATTGGGTTTCTGGACAGAGCGGGGTTGCGCGAATAGCCGCGATACCGGTCACGATCAATCCCGAAATGCTGAAACAGCCCCACAATCTGTTGTGACCTACAGTAATCAGGCTGCGGGCTGACGCTCCTGTAGTTCGCAGGGCGAGCGAAACGCAGTGGATTACGCTTTCGCCACATCGCGGTCCGGATCGGCCCGCGCGCTTTTGTTCGTGTGCGGCCAGCACGTGTGCGGCACGTTGAGCAGGTTTTGTGGAAGGACGCGGATAATGCCGTGCCGCAGGGCTGTCGACATCCGCGGTCAGAGATTACGCCAGACGACAGGCCGAATCACCAACAACCAAGTCCCAGTTGGGCGCGCCGGGCTTGCGGTGTGTGCTGAGCAGTGCGGTGTTCAGGAGGGTTGAAATCTCGATACTGCGCCGACGCCGCTCGAGCTGGTGTTGTCCAGCTTGTCTCAGACTGTCGTCGGAATGTGTACTGCACGCGTCCAGAACGTCGATGCCAACGCGTGTCGCCTTCGTGTTTCTTGCCGCCGTCCTGACGGTCGCGATACCTCGTGCGCTGCCACCCCAAAGCGGGCCGCCCGACCGGACGGCATCGTCGATCGCCGCGATGCCGGCCATCAGCGACCACAACTATCGTGCCTCGGGCGCCGCTCGGCTGCTGGTACTCTTTTCGATTAGCCGCGACAATGTCGGCGGGGCGCGGATCACGCGGCGCCGCGGTGACGACGGCTCGCTCGCCTTCGAAATGCTGACCGGATCGGATCCGGCACGCGCGCCGTTCCGAACGAACCGGTGGGGGTATATCGGGGAAGTTGTTGACGGAGACCATCTCGACCTCGTGGCGGTGAAGACCCCGACCGAGGAGGAGACGCTTGAGGATGCCAAGGCAAGCGTCCGGAACGCGAACCGTCGAGGAACCCTCGTCTTCATTCGCGAACACGTCACCGCGCGCGAAAGCGTCGCGTGGAGCACAACCGCCGACATGGGCAGCGATGTCTCATTTCGTGACCTGGATACGGTGCTGAGCCGAATGCCGAACCTCGAGCGCTGGCAGGAGCGCAGGCTCGTGAGGCCGCCAGATGTGCGGCCAGGGTTCCTCATGGCGTTCTGCGAAATGATGGATTCGTCCGCGAAAGCGTGGTCGGGCGGCGCGCCGGACAAGCAGGACCGCAGGCCGCGGAGCGTGACGTACATTCATCGGGCCGAGCTGTTCGACCTGCACCAGGATCAGTTCCAGCAGCTGGACGATGTGGCCGATGGTCGAGGAGGCCGCGTGCGCGCGCTGCGCGCGCGATTCCGGATCTGGAATCGCCAGTCGAACGAGTGGAGCGGCGAGTTCATCGGGGTCTACGGTCTCTCGGGCGAATGGGCCGGGGTCCCGCTGCGCCTCACGTACCAGCCTCGGTGGTGGCTTCGAACAGAGCTCACCATCGACGACATGGGCGCATCCTCCGAAGCCGGACGGTGATGCCGCGTGCGGGCCTCGGCCCTTACTCGCACCGGAGCGCAATCAGCGGCTGGATACCCACAGCGGGGCGGGCGGGGATGTAGCAGGCGAGCAGCGCGCGACGACCTGTAGTCCGCAAAATCAAAATCTGCTGATTCGTCGGAGTTTCTTGCGGATTGGAGACGGACGACGGCACTCGGATGCGCTTAGTGGTCCGCGCTTGGCGCAATACGCTGGACGACCTTGCCGTCAGCATTCAAGAACTCGATTGCGGCGTTGCCGTCCGCGTCGACCTTGAGAGCGAGGCGGTTTCGTCCCTGCCCATCCGCGAGGAACAAGCTTGCGCTGCGATCCGGCATTTTGCCGACAAACACCCTCTGGGCCGAGGGCGGGGCGGCGGCCCTCACGCGCGCGATCGCGGCGTTGCGCGCGGCGGGATCCGCGATCGCTTGCGCACGATTGAGCGCCTCGATGAGTTCCGACAGCGGCACATCGGGACGATCCCACACTTTGAACGCCGCACTTCGCCGGCCGTCCTGTTCGCCGTACTCGAACCCAATTGTCTGGTCTTGGCCGAGCTGATCGAACATCATCCCTGCGTCGGCTTCACGCCGGCCGTTCGCTTCGCGCCCTTTCAACGTGATCCCGCCCGCTTCATCGCCTCGATCGTTGAAGAAAATCACGCCCGCGTAGGGGCGCGACCGTTGGATCGCCTTCCCGCCAATGACCCCGGGATGCATGCGGTCCTTGTTCGCGATGACCAGCCGCAGCGTCCCATCGGCATCGACGACGTTGATGCGTTCGACGGTAATTTCACCGAGATTCCGCGGCCGTGATGGCTGGAGGAAGGCTGCTGTCCCCACCGCTGCCAATCCCAATGTCGTCGCCAACGCGTAGGCGTGCAGAAACCGAAGCTGTCGGCGAATCGAAGATCTCATCACGCCCTCCTTCGGGGGATCTGTCATGAACAATCGGTCAATCTGACGAACCGGTTGCAGTGCGTTCCAGATTCTCGGCTGCGGCGCCGGCTCACGCGTCGACAGGCTCGCCGCTCTCGTCAACCCCGAACGAACTGGCTATGAATAATGCGTTGAATGTCGTAGTGTCCAGTAATTCGATCGTGAGGCGGTCTTTCGTCTGATCTGGTACCTGCGCGTCATGCGTCCGCTGTCCACGCGCTTCAGTTCCTCGTTGGCGCCTTGGCGGGCCGGATCAACCAGCAGCAGCGCGAGGTGATTGAGTATCTCCAGACGGACAACCAGGTGCTCCGCGAGCAGCTCGGCCTGTGCCAGTTGCGGTTCACCGACGATCAGCGCCTTCGCTTGGCCGCCAAGGCGAAGCACCTGCGGTGGCGGGTGCTCCGGGCAATCGGCAGCGTCGTGTGCCCGGACACCCTCCTGAGGCTCAGTCGTCGGGATCCCTGCGCCAGAGGACCCGGTTCTCCTCGAGCAAGTAGTCAATGACCGGCTGCTGGTGTCGATTGACCTAACCGGAGACCAGCAGCAAGAAGAGGGCGAGCGGCGGAGGCAACGCTTTCATCGCGAAGCGGCCCGAAGCGGTGGTCAGTTTCAAGGATTGGATATCGTGGAGCGTCGACTGGGCCGAGGTTCCTGAGGCACAAGCCCTCCTCCGAGTGCGTCGATCCGCCAATTATCCGCTGATCCGACTTCGGCGGAGTCTTCGCACGCGACGCGGCCCATAACGCAAAACGGAATCAGCCGCTCGTCACGACCAACCTTCTCGGTCTCGATTCTCGGCGATCGCTCTCGGCGAAGCCGAGCACCGCATGTTATCTGAGGTGCCAAAGCGACGCGTTCATCATGCCCATCGAAGACCTCAATGTTCGCCTCTCTCGATGTTCGAGCATCCTGGAGAAGGCTGGAGAGCCGTTCTGAGGGTCAGCATTCTGATTCCAGTCGAGTGTGCGAGAATCGCCCCGTTTGGGACGGCCGGCCATGGGTCAGGTTGGTGTTCGCTGTTCGGATCTGCGCCTTCTACTTCTAGGGCCGCACCAGTA
This sequence comes from Vicinamibacterales bacterium, assembly GCA_051985095.1. Taxonomy (GTDB): domain Bacteria; phylum Acidobacteriota; class Vicinamibacteria; order Vicinamibacterales; family CAVVIG01; genus Gp6-AA45. The sequence goes on from JBPYEE010000613.1 coordinate 19,562, forward strand.
CTTGTCGGAAAGGCATACGGCTTAGGCCGCCGGGAGGACAGTTATGAAGCGGGCGTTGGTTCTGCTCGCGTCGATCGCGTCGGCGTGTACGGCCCAGGACGCGCAGGCGCCATTGCACGACATCGTCATCCGTCACGGCAACGTGTACGACGGAACCGGTGCTGCGGGCTTTGTCGAAGACGTCGCCATCGATGGCGACCGGATCGCGGCTGTCGGCGTCGGCGTCGAGCGGGGACGCCAGGAGGTGGACGCGACAGGGCTCGCCGTCGCGCCGGGGTTCATCGACATGCTCAACCACTCCGAGACGGCGCTCATGGCCGACGGGCGCGCGCAGAGCGGTATCCGGCAGGGCGTCACGCTCGCCGTGTTCGGCGAGAGTTCGATGGGTCCGCTGAGCGTCCAGATGAAGCAGGACATGCAGCGCCGCCAAGGCGACATCAAGTTCGACATCACCTGGTCGACGCTCGGCGAAGGCCTCGAGACACTCGTCAAGCGAGGCGTGTCGATCAACATCGCCTCCTTCGTCAGCGCATCGACGATCCGCGCGAAAGAAGTCGGGCTCGACAATCGTCCGCCCACGCCCGCCGAGCTCGATCGCATGCGCGACGACGTACAGGTCGCCATGCACGAAGGCGCGATGGGCCTAACGACGGCGCTCATCTACACGCCGGCGGTGTTCTCGAGAACCGACGAGCTGGTTGCACTCGCGAAGGTCGCGTCCGAGTCGGGCGGCATGTACATCGCGCACATCCGCAGCGAGGGCGACCGCCTGCTCGAAGCCGTTGATGAGACGATCGACATCGCAAGACAGGCGTCCATTCCTGCCGAGATCTACCACCTGAAAGCCTCGGCTCAGTCGAACCGCGGCAAGATGACGCAGGCGATTGCGAAAATCGATGCGGCGCGGAAAGCGGGACTGAAGATCACCGCCGATATGTACACATACACGGCAGGATCGACGGGCCTCGATGCCGCAATGCCACCGTGGGTTCAAGAAGGCGGCTATGACGCGTGGGCGAAGCGGCTGCGCGATCCGCAGGTCCGCGCTCGTCTGCGGCGTGAGATGACGACACGAGGCGGGAGCTGGGAGAACCTGCTGCTTGGCGCTGGCGGCGACGGAACGCTGCTCGTCGGCTTCAAGAACGAAGCGCTGCGCGGCTACACCGGCAAGACGCTCGGCGAAGTCGCGAAGCTGCGCCGCAAGTCGATCCAGGACACGGCGATGGACCTCGTTGTTGAGGACGGGAGCCGCGTGCAGGTCGTCTACTTCCTGATGTCTGAAGACAATATCAAGCGACAGATTCAGCAGCCGTGGGTGAGCTTCGGGTCCGATGCGGCGTTCATGTCGGCCGAGGGCGTATTCCTGAAGACGAGCACGCATCCTCGAGCGTACGGCAACTTCGCACGGCTGCTCGGGAAGTACGTCCGCGACGAACACGTCATCCCACTGGAAGAAGCGATCCGGCGGTTGACGTCCTTGCCTGCGGACAACCTGCGCATCAAGGAACGCGGGCGGCTGGCGGCCGGTCAGTTCGCCGATGTGGTCGTGTTCGATCCGAAGACGATCGCCGATCGCGCGACGTACGAGCAGCCGCATCAGTACGCCGCCGGCGTCCGCGACGTGTGGGTCAACGGGACGCAAGTGCTGAAGGACGGCGAGCACACCGGCGCGAAACCAGGCCGCGTCGTCCGGGGCGTGATGTCGAAGCAGTTACCGCTGACGGTCGCCGAGCGCACGAGCAGTTGATGAGAGTCGTACTGGGTCGGCGGCGGACCTGTAGTGATGGATTGGACTTGTGTGGTCCGCAATCACTCGAATCAGAGACGTTTCTGAGGTGTTCGAGTTGATGATTGAAGGGGCTCGGCGCTGCCGCATTTCCAAGTGCGAGATGGCTCGAGGGCTTCGAGCTGCTGGTCATGCTGGCGCTCATCCGACTCGGTGACGAAGCCTATGGCGTGCCGATTTCCGAAGCCATTGAAGAATCCAGCGGCCGCGAGGTGGCGATAGGCAGCGTCTACGTCACGCTGGAACGGCTCGAACGCAGAGGGTTGGTCTCGTCCAGGCTCGGTGAGCCCACGCCCGAACGCGGTTTGCGGGCCAAGACCTATTTTCGGATTACCGGCAAAGGGCTCCTCGAGGTCCGGCAGGCTCAGCGGACACTACGACGACTCTGGAGAGCGGTGCCACAACGTCAAGCAGCGGATTCCGGCTGTTTTGGCGTTAGAAATCGCGCCGGCTAGGCAGCCCGCCGATTCGGCGGCGCTGACCCGCGCGTCCGCCGGTTTCACGCCTCCGACTATGACCCGGGCCGCAGTTGTGTGAGCACCCGTTCGGATTTGGGCGCTCGAGGCACGCGGCGTGACCCGACGTAGGCAGCTACGGAGACGAGATCCTCGGACGTCAACGCCGCCACGGCCATCTTCATCAGTTGAACGGCCGCGCCGTTTCGGGTGCCCTGCTGAATGTCCCAGATCTGGCGGACGATGTAGCTGGGTGAACGGCCGGCGATAGGCGGGACGTCGGCCACCCCCATCAGGTTGAGACCATGGCATGTCACGCACGGCGTGGTCTTGCCCTGAACGATTGAGTCGCCAACCACCCGCATGCCCCCGGTTGTGACAAGGTCTTCGCCTTTCTTGATGCTGTCGGGTGGTACGTAGGCGACGAATCCGACGCGTGGATTGCGGTAGCTTTCTGTCTGCTCCTCGTTCTCGGGAACCTCGATGATCCGTCCGGCGATCGGCTCGGTTCGTTCTTCCGATGTTGGGAGAAAGAGATTGTTCAGGATGCGCGTCGCCGGAACCTT
>JBPYEE010000614.1:0-11727 GCA_051985095.1 Vicinamibacterales bacterium
AGGTGGAGGAAGTCGTCCGTCAGGTGAAACGTCAGGAGGACGATCGTCAGCAGCGATGCCATGGTCAACGACACGTTGTTCCTCATGCAGTCCACCTCAGCGACGCGCCGCAGTGCGACACGGCCGTGCCACCTTAACACGCCCGAGGCGTGCCTCGATTCGTTACGATGTATTCAGATCGACCTGATCTCCCAGAGGACACACGCCATGCGATCCCTCGTGATCGTCGCGGCGACGGCCGCGAATCTGCTTCAGCCGCCCACTCCGCAACCGCCGGCTCCGCCGCCGGCCACCGACATCTACCTGTTGCCGCTCGCGAACGGACTGGCGTCGATGAGCACCGCACGACCGTCGCCGATCGCGAACGCACCCGACTACGAGAACCAGCCGATGTTCAGCTCCGACGGCGGCCGCATCCTGTTCGCCGCAAACCGCGGCACGCAGACGGACGTGTACGTGTTCGATCGTGCGACCGGACGTACGTCGCAGCTGACCGACACGCCGGAGAACGAGAACTCGCCGACGTACTTGCCGACCGGCATCGGCGACCCGGGCGGGTTCAGCGTGGTGCGCACCGAGGCCGATCGCTCGCAGCGGCTGTGGCGCTTCGACGCGCAGGGGCGCAACCCGCAGATCGTGCTGACCGAGGTCGAGCAAGTGGGCTACCACGCGTGGGTGGACGCGGACGCCGTCGCGCTCTACGTCCTCGGCCAGCCGGCGACGCTGCGCATTGCCAGCGTGAAGAGCGGTGCTGCGGAAATCGCGGCCTCGAACATCGGCCGCTCGCTCAATCGCGTGCCCGGCACAGGGTCCGTCAGCTTCGTGCAGCGCGAGGCCTCGGGCGAGTTCTGGATCAAGCAGATCGACATCCCATCGAACGCGATCGAGCCGCTCGTCAAAGCCGTCGACGGGAGCACCGAACACGACATGGCCTGGATGCCCAACGGGCGCACGCTCCTGATGTCGAGCGGCACGAAAATCTTCTCCTGGACGCGCGGGGCGGCCGGCTGGACCGAGGTCTTCGACGCCGCGGCGCACAACTTGGGCGCGGTGACCCGGATCGCGGTTTCGCCGCGCGGCGACGCCATTGCGATCGTCGTCGCCGAACCGAAACAGTAGGTGACACAGGGCGCGGCTGATTTGCTTCGGCGGAGTTTTCGCACCGGACGGCGTCAACCAGGGAGAGAACCAGCGAGACTTCGCAAGTGAAATCCTGGAAATACAGCGGCTTCCGAGCGCTCACTTGGATGCGAATCCGAGCACGAGAGCCAGAAGCAACACGGCAAAGAAGACGCTCTGGCCGGAGTGGGCGATGATCCCGAACCATGCGCTCTTGAAGTATCGGCTGGGCAGTGCGAACAACACCCCGTGAAGCGCGGAACTGATCATCCCCCACGGCTGGTGCAGATGGTACGCCCCAAAAAGCACCGCGTTAGCGATCCAGTCGCGCTCAGCACAGATCCCGGCCATGCGTGGCAACAGCACGCCCCGAAATAAGAGCTCTTCGCCGATTACCGTGTTCAGGAACGCGTTGAGCAGGAAGAGCATCCATGTGCCCCACGCGCCAACGAGGTGTGCGCGCGCATCGGCGGTCGCCAGCGCGCCAGACAGCGACCAACCCGACGGCTCGCCGAACGTCGGCACGAGCGAGACCCACATTCGGTCGATGCGTGGCTTCAAGGTCGTATCGAAGAGCGCGGTCGCAAGCACGAGTGGGAGAATCCACCACCAGAGTGCGGCCCGAGGCTCGTCAGTTGACGGCGCAAGTGGCCCGTTCAACCATAGCCGCGGTCGGATGCTCGCCCAACGGAGGGTTCCCGCCTCGTCGTATATGAGGATAGCCGCCAACAGAAACTGCCAGAAGAGCCCCGTTGTCAACACCGCGAGCCTCGGGAGCACCGGGTTCGCGGAGCTACGGGCGAGAACGGGTGCGACGAGCCAACCGAGCGCGGCCATCGGCACTGCGGCCGCGGCCCAAACGACCAGTACTCGTCGGACGCTGTATTGCGGAATCACCGGTGGCATGTTGGCTTTGATGCGCTAGTCGCTATTCGTAGCCGCGCCGCTTTTCCGCTCGCTTTTCGATTCGCGAGAAGGATCGCCGTTTCAGGACTGACGAACGCGCCATTTTACGCACTCAACCGACTGCCGCCGCCCGCCCCTCGGTCGCAGCCCCCAGCGGTAACGTGAAACGGGTTGGAGGCCATGATGCGTGAACGACTCATGGAATGCAGCAGCGGCCCGTTGTGTCCCAGAATTCGATCGCAGGCCTGTCGGTCCCCTTCGTGTTGCGCCCTTACGGTCTTGCGGCTCTCAGCGTTCGCCCATTGATCGTCTAAACACTCTTCTTGAAGCAGCTCGAGGGACACTCTTGCCTTCATCAATCCAAGCTCGGGACACGACGGCCTTCCGGCTCCGGGCGTTCGGGAGCGGTGACTGGGCGGGACGACGTTTTGAGTTATTGCACCCTTCACGCGCGGCGGCGAGAGTTTTCTCACCGGCCGGAATTTTGGCGAGGGACAAGGCTCGCCTTTCTTCAGGGAGGAACCGATGAGTGTCAAGCTCCGGAGCACCTGATCATTGCGGCCGCGATTGGCGTCGCATCGGCGTTCAGCGTGGCGCCAGCAACTCGAGCCCCTCTCACATCGCTGACGCCCAACGCCCGGCAGCCAACCCAAGTCCTGATCGCTTTGTGAACCTGCAAGTGCGGCCGAAAGATATTTCGAAGGACCAGCTCGTGAACATCATGAAGCAGCCGTCGGTGACCTTCGAGGTCCTTTGTTCACACTGCCACATCGTCTCGGACGATCTGAAAGACGGGGGCTTCGATTCCGACGAAAAGGAGGTCAAGCAGAAGACCCGTGAACTGCTAAAGTTGATTTACGACAGTAAGCGATAAGCCCGTGCTCACGCCCCAGGGCTAAATCGACGTCCACAGCGCGGCCAAACCCGGGCGGCCGCGGATCTGGACGCCAACGCACTGACGGACTCGCCCGAAAACTGGAAGGACTCTCGGAGATCCAGCCCCCGTTCCTGCGGCGACTCTGCGATGGCCAAGCCGAGCGAGCCGAACAACTGGCAACGCGTAACGCGGGACCTTCCGCCGGACCCGCAGGCGGCAGGTCATCGATCTCGACGTGCGCTTCCGACTTCTCTAGAGAACAATTGAGGACGGCAGGACCGACCGACGACGGTCTCTAAGAAGGCGACGCATGACCTGTGAAATGCGAAATGCTTCTCGTGCAGGTGTGTATAACGGAGCTTCCTGACAAGACGACCTTTTTGAACTAGGATGGTCAACCGCCGCTGTCACCGTCTCGTCTAACCTGCTCGGGGGATTTGGCGTCCATGCCGAACCTGCGCATCGCGTTCCGCACGCTCCTCAAGACGCCCTTCGTGACGCTCGTCGCCATCGTGTCACTGGCCTTCGGCATAGGCGCCAACGCCGCGATCTTCTCACTGTTCGACCAACTGCTGCTGCGGCCGATTCCGGCCCGCGACGCCGGACAGCTCGTCAACCTGCTGGCCCCCGGCCCGAAGCCCGGCCAGCAGTCGTGCGGCGCGGCCAGCACACGCCGCAACTGTGACGACGTCTTCAGCTATCAGATGTTCCGGGATCTCGAACGCGTCCAGACGGTCTTCACGGGCATCGGGGCCCACGTCCTGTTCGGCGCGAACCTCTCCTACGACCGACAGACGCTGAACGGCCAGGGCCTGCTCGTGTCTGGCAGCTATTTTCCCGTGCTCGGCATCGCACCCGCCCTGGGACGCTTGATCGGTCCGGGCGACGATCCGACACCTGGACAGTCGCATGTCGTCGTCCTGAGCCACCGGTACTGGCAAACGCGCTTCGGCTCGAATCCCGACGTGCTCGACAAGACGATGGTCGTCAACGGGCAGACGATGACGATTGTCGGCGTGGCGCCCGCCGGGTTCGACGGCACCACCATCGGCGTCGAGCCGAAGGTGTTCGTTCCACTGACGATGCGCGCCGATCTGCAGCCCAGCTGGAACCGCTTCGAGGACCGGCGCAGCTACACGCTGTATCTCTTCGCGAGGCTCAAGCCCGGGGTCACCATCCAGCAGGCGCGGTCCGCGATCGGCACCCAGTACCACGCCATCATCAACGATGTGGAGGCGCCGCTGCAGCAAGGCATGAGCGACCAGACGATGGCGCGCTTCCGAGCGAAGCCGATCCTCCTCGAGCCCGGCGCTCGAGGCCAAAGCGCCATTCCGAACCAGGCGGGACCGTCGATGCGGGTTTTGCTGGGCGTCACCGCGTTCGTCCTGCTGATCGCGTGTGCGAACATCGCGAACCTGCTGCTTGCGCGATCGGCGGCTCGCAGCGGGGAAATGGCGATCCGGCTCTCGATCGGCGCCGGCCGTCGTCACCTCATCGCCCAGCTCCTCACCGAGTCCTGCTTGCTCGCCATTTGCGGTGGCCTCGCCGGCGTGTTTGTGACGCAGTGGACGCTCGATCTCATCGCGTCGATGCTCCCGGCATTCGCAGTCGAAGGGTTCAGCTGGCAGGTGGACCGCAGCGTCGTGGCGTTCAGCGCGGTGCTCGCGATCGGCACCGGTCTGCTGTTCGGGCTCTTTCCGGCTGTCCACAGCACCCGTCCGGACCTGTCGTCATCGCTGAAAGGTCAGGCCGGGCAGCCGGCCGGCGCGAAGGCGGCGGCCCGCTTCCGTACCTCTCTGGCAACAGCCCAGATCGCGCTTTCGATGGCGCTCCTCATCGCTGCTGGACTGTTCACGAAGAGCCTGATGAATATCAGCCGCGTCGATCTCGGCATCAAGATCGACAACGTGATCATGTTCGGCGTGTCGCCTTCGTTGAACGGATACACGTTGGAGCGCACGCGGCAGCTCTTCGAGCAGCTCGAAGAGCAACTGGCGGCCCAACCCGGTGTGACTGGCGTCACGAACTCCCTGGTGGCACTCATCGGCGGCAACAACTGGGGCAACAGCCTGGTCATCGAGGGGTTTCAGGCTGGTCCCGACACGGACACGAACGCCAATTACAACGAGGTCGGCCCGGGATACCTGCGGACGCTCGGCATTCAGCTGATAGGCGGCCGCGAGTTCACGCGCGCTGATGGGCCCGACGCGCCGAAAGTCGCGATCGTCAACGAAGCGTTCGCCAAGAAGTTCAATCTCGGACCCAACCCGGTCGGCAGGCACATCGGCAGCTTTGGCGGAAAGCTCGATACGGAGATCGTCGGCTTCGCCCAGAACGCGAAGTACAGCGAAGTGAAGCAGGAACCTCGACCGGTCTACATGCGGCCGTACTGGCAGGGCGATACGCTGAAGCTCGGCTCGACCACGTTTTACGTCAAGACCGCGCTCGATCCGGGAGAGTTCCTCTCGAACATCCCGAAAATCGTCGGCAGACTCGACCCCAATCTGCCGATCGAAGAGCTGCGAACGATGCCGGAGCAGATCCGGCAGAACGTGTTCCTTGACCGTCTGATCACAGTCCTTTCGGCAGCGTTCGCATGTCTCGCGACGCTGCTCGCCGCGATCGGGCTCTATGGCGTGCTCGCGTACACGGTGGCGCAGCGGACGCGCGAGATCGGTTTGCGCATGGCGCTCGGCGCCGCTCCTGAGCGCGTGAGGGCCATGGTGCTCAAGCAGGTTGGCGTGATGACCGCGATCGGCGGCCCGATCGGTCTCGCCGCCGCGATCGCGATCGGCCGCCTTGCCCAGTCGCTGCTCTACCAGTTGAAAGGCTGGGACCCGGCCGTTCTCGGTGGTTCCGCGCTGGTGCTTACGGCGGTCACCATCGGCGCCGGACTGATCCCGGCCGTCCGGGCCTCGCGCGTCGATCCGATGCGGGCGTTGCGTTACGAATAGGAGTGAGGGTGACGCGTCGGGCGGCCGCGGTCACGCGCCAGCAGCCGACATTTGGACAGGTCACGCTGGAACCCTGACACCCTGGTGCGGACGAGGAGCCGCCGCTCGCTGGTTCCGTCGGCGCCTCCGCCGCGCAGCTGCCCGAGCATACGCGCGGCCGAGATGAACCCCACGTCGAAGCCGCGACGACAGGCTTCCTGTCCCAGGGTCTGCGCGAGGTGCGATTTCCCGACATCCGCTGGGCCCTCGATCGGCCGACGGTAGAACGCACCGCTTCCACGTCGATTTGCCGCCGTGCCATCCGGGGCCCGGCCGGCGATGGAGGGCCGCAACGCTGCGACATCCGGCGTTTCGCCTCGGCAATACTTTTCAATACAAAGTTCTTGTTGATAAACTGGGACTTGTATGCGTATGCGCGCCATGATGTGAGCTGTCGCTCGTGATCGACGAAAAAAGTGCGAAAAACCGCTCGGACACAATATTTGCGGACCACAAGGGTGACGAACGAGGCGATGGTGGAAGAGCCGGCACGGAGGGACGCCGAGCGTAGCGAGGCGGCCCGAAGCGGAGGGTCTTCTACCATCGAGCGCCCGTCCGTGCCCTCCGGGCGTGAGGCGAATCCTGATCCGGAGGTGCTCACCGGCCGCGCCGCCGATATACGTCGCAGTACAAGCTCGAGATTCTGCGCAAAGCGGATGCGTGTACCCAACCGGGGGAAGTGGCGGCGATGCTGCGGAAGGAAGGCCTCTACTCGTCGCATCTGGTGACCTGGCGGCGGCAACGGGTGGCCGGGTTCACCCCGAAGACGCGGGGCCGGAAGCGCACGCGGGGATCCGCGGGTCACGCAGCTCGAACGTGAGAAGGCGCGCCTGGAAACCGAGAAACGACGGCTCGAGCGGCGCCGGCAGCGGGTTGAGGCGATCATTGATTTCCAAAAAAAGTAGCGGAGTTGTTGGGGATTCCGTTGAAACCGTTCGAGAGTGACGAGATTGAGTGATGCAGGCGATCGCCAGCATGAGCCCGTCGATCGGCACCGCGGCGGCGTGTGACGCCCTCGGCATGTCCCGTGCCACCGTGTATCGGGCTCGGCAGCCCGCCAAATCGCTGGTGGCTCGGCGGGCATCGCCACGCGCGTTGACGCCGACTGAACGCCAAGCCGTGCTCGACATGTTGCACACGGACCGCTTCGTCGATCAGGCGCCCGCGCCGGTGCATGCCGCGTTACTCGACGAGGCGTCTATCTCTGCTCGCCGCGCCGATGTATTGCCTTCTTGACGCCGTGGGCGAAGTCACGGAGCGGCGGAACCAGGTGCCGGCCCGCCTACGCCAAGCCGGAGTTGCCGGCGACCCGGTCCAACGAGCTCTGGAGCTGGGACATCACGCGCTGTCGCCGTTCGGCCCGGTGCTCGGGTTCACCATTGCGCCGGCGCGCTACTTCGTGTTCCTGGTCACGGCGACGAGCTACCTGATCCTGGTGGAGATCGTGAAGCGGACGGTGATCGGCCGGCGCCGGCCGGCCCATCGCTGACGAAGGCTGCGCTAGAACCGGACGATCGCGCCCAGCTGATACACCCGTCCGACAAGAATCGACTGCGGCTGATAGTACGCCGCGGTGCCGTAGTTCATCCCGCGTATCGCGTACACGGGCGACACGTTGAGCGCATTGAAGAGGTCAATCTTCGGCTGGATGCTGAAGCGCTGGAGTTTGAACGTCTTGCTGACGTTCAGATCCAGCTGGTTGATGCGATCGCCGAACTCGGTATTCGGCGCAATCAGCGGCACCGACAACGACGCGACGTTCATGCCCGGGTCGACCAGCTGGTTCACCGAGCACGTGCCCTGCGCCACGCACGGGCTCGTCGCGGTGTAGCGGGTCGTCGGCGTGATGAGCCACACCGTACCCGCGCCGTTCGGCGTGTTCAGCTGCGTCGCCGACGGCTGACCGGTGGGGCCGGTCGGCCCGCCCTCGCGGCCCGACAGCGCTCCGATGCCGAGGCCGTAGCCGGGCAGGCTCTGGAACGAGAAGCCGATCTGGATCTTGTAGCTGATCGGCACGTTGCCGGCGATTTTGAACTGCGTGCGGAACGGGATCGAGCTCTTGGTCTGATCGCAGTAGAGCAGCAGATTCGGGTTCGACTGTTCGTCGCAGACCTGGGCGATCACCCTTTCGCTCATGCCACCGCCGAACAACGTGATGTCGTGCTTCAGCCGCGCGCTGAAGTTGTACTCGAAGCCGTTGAACCACATCTTCCGGGAGTCGCCCGCCGTGGTGTCCACGTAGTTGATCTGCGAACGTGCTGCGGCGCTGACGTTGTTGTACGTGATCGGCGTGCCGTCGATCGGGCTGTACAACGTGAACGGCGTGTAGTCCGCGAACGTCTGCAGCGTATTGTCGCGCCGCCTGAGGTTATGGAAGTCGCGATGGTACCACCCTCCCTGCACCGACACGCCCGGACGCACCTCCTGCTGGACGCTGATGGACGTCTCGACGTTGTACATCCGTTTGATGTTCGGGTCGAAGTTCGCCAGGCTGGCCACGCCGAAGCCTTTCGGTAACTGTGCGAGGTTGATTTCGCAGCCGGGCGTCAGATACGTGCATCCGAGTTCCCCTTCAGGGATGCCGTCGCCGTTCAGGTCGGTCCAGGAGACGCTCGCCGTCGTGAGCTGCAGCGGGTTGTAGCTTTCCGAGAACCCGGTGGTCCCCGCCTGCTCGTACCGACCTATGCTGAACTTGGCGGCCGTCTTCTGGTTGCCGAACACGTCGTAGACAAGCCCGCCGCGTGGCGAAACGCTGTTCCATGTCGGCATGTCGATGGGCCCGAACGTGCGCGCCGCGGTGAAGCGGCCGGCCGGCGCCGTCTCGACCGGGATGCCGGTCGCGAGGTGCTCGAACCTGGCGCCGTAGTTGACCGTCAGGCGCTTCAGCGTCCAGCTGTCCTGCGCGTACACGCCGACATCGGCATGAACCTGGTCAAACCGCTCGACCGGCGAGTTCAGGATCGTTGCGGTCGTGGCGACCCCGTTCAGAAAGACGGCACGGATGTCGCCGTTGGCCGTATCCGTGCGGCGATACGAGCCCCACGTATCCTGAATGCCGACCTTCACGTTGTGCCTGCCGGTGATGTACGAGACGGAGCCAGCCATCGCGTACCGGTCGGGAAACCGTCCGTAATCCTCGCCTCCATAGGAAAAGTTCCACACTGTCCCGAGCGCTGAATCAGACTTTTGAATTCCCGAATACCAGGCCGGCGTCCCGGGCGGTTGAGAGATGCCGGGCTGGTCGAGGATGGTATAGCGCTCGATGTTCAAGGAGAAGCCACCTTCCACCAGCAAACGGTTGGTGACGGTCGAGGACACCTTGACTTCGCCGGTGGTGTAGAGCGGGGAGGCCCAGACGCCTGAGGCTGTGGCGGGGTCGACGCCGGCAATCATGTCCGAGCCGCGAGTCTTGAGGATCCGGTCATTGTAGGCCGACAGCTTCGTGTTTTGACTCATCTGCCAGACGAACCGCGCCTGGAAGCTGTTGATCTTCTGCGGATCGACGCCGCGTTCCGTACTCGGCGTCGGCGCACGGTTAGGGAGCGCCGTGCCAGGAATTCCGACCAGGGCGTCGGCCGGGAGCGTGTTGAGATGGAATGCGCGCGCCGAGCCGAAGAACCACATCTTGTCCTTCATGATCGGCCCGCCGAAGGAACCTTCGACGTTCCAGAGCTTTTCGATGCCGTCGGGCGTCTTCAGACCGCGGGTCTTGAGGTCTGACGTCAGGTTGTCGGACTGGAAGCTCTGGTCCTGATAGCCGGAGAACACGGTGCCGCTGAACTTGTTGCCGCCGTCGCGCGGGATCATGTTGAGGCGGACGCCGCCACCCGAGACGTCGGCCCCGGCGCCGCTGGTCGTATAGACCATCTCCTGGCTCATCGAGCTGTTGAAGTAGTTCTGCACCGCGCCGTCACCATCGAGCCCGTTCACTAACAGCCCGTCCACCTGCACCGTGGTCTGCGAGGCGCCGAGCCCGTGCGTGGACATATAGGTCTGCTGCATCGCGCGCGAGCCGCCCACATCGGGAATGTTCAATGAAACGCCCGTGATCAGCTGGCCCATGCCCTGGATCGTCCGGCCCGTCGGGATCTCGTCGAGCGCGTCGCGGTTGAGCACCTGCGCCTTCGTCGTGCTCTGGACGTCGACGGTGGGCGAGGCGCCTGTGACGGTGAGCGTTTCCTCGAGCCCTCCGACCTTCATCTCGCCGTTGATCGTCATCGTGAAGTTCGCTGGCAGCTCGACGTTCTCCCGCTTCACGATCGAGAATCCGGTCAGCGTGAAGGTGAGCGTGTAAACGCCGGGCCTGAGATCGACGATGCGGTAGCCGCCGGTGCTGTCGGTGACCACCGAGCGCGTCTTCTCGATCAGGACCGGACTTGCCGCTTCGACCGTGACGCCGGGCAGCACAGCGCCCGAGCTGTCCTTGACGATCCCGGTGAACGTGCTCTGGGCGTGAGCGGCGGTGGGGATGAGAACGAGCAACCAGACGGCCAGACGTGCCCATCCGCGTGGGCTTCGTTCAAGGTAAGTAGACATTCCACGCATCCTTTCCGGAAAGGGCTTCGCCACCGAGCTGCAGTACGCCGGACGAGGAATGCGGTTACGCGGAGATTAAGAAATGATGGGTGGAGTATCTGTCAGCCGAAACTGGGTGTCCACTGATTTTGAACAGGCCTCGACGAAATTCCTGAATCGCCCGGTCCGCTCATCCGCCGGGCGACAGCGGCCGGCTTTGCCCGCCAGACTCCCGCTGATCGCCGGGCGGTCTACATGATCGCCTATTACACCGAGACAGTGTAAGTGCTGGAACTCGCTGGTGTTCTGCGTCCAATTCACCCGTCCGGTGAAGTTCAAGTTCACCAACTGAGTGAACTTCCTCGGCATCTGCGGCTTGTTGCGGGTCGTCGGTCCCTGAGTTGGGGGTCTACATACTTGTGTATAGACAGCCTGAAGACGGTGGCCTATTAGGCCCCTCTCCAGTGGACTCGCCGAGCAACCCGATGGCCGTCAGATGGTCTTCGATGCCGTGCATGGCATCGACAAGCTGAAGGCCCAACTCGTCGCCGAAGATGCGGCGGTCGCCGAAGCTCGCGCGCAACTCGAACGCCGCGAGGCCCAGGCCGAGAAGACCAAGAAGCATCTGGGTCCTGGGTGGCGGAAGCGGGCATGACGCCGCAGGAGCGAGGAATTCGATTTCGCCACGCCATCAGCGACGAATCCGACACGAACCGGGTCGAGACCCTACGCAGTGAACTTGATGCGCGGCATGTCCGCCCGGCTGCGCTACGGGGACGGCCGTGAGGCGTCTAGGCGCTACCGGAAAGCATCGAAAATTTCGAGCCGTTGTGGTGATAGTTGAACGAGTCGGCGAGGGGTGGAAGTCTCTGAGGCGACTGCAGCATGATCCCGTCCCGTCCGTTAACAGCTCTTGCGTCATGACGAGCCGAACCGGGCCCTGGCCGGTCTTGACGTCACACCCACGCTCATGGCTTTCGCTTGGTGTTCACCTACAGGAAGAAGAACGCGAGGGGCTGCGGCAACGGATCGATGACTGAAGCGTGCCCGAGACACTCCCCGGTTCAAGAACCTTGTCGATTGCGCCGATTTCCGGAGGCAAAAAGGACTCCTGCGGCCGATGTCGATCGGCCATTTCACGGGTGATCGGCTTCGGCGGAGTTCTCGCACCGGATGGGATGTCCGTGGGAAACATAGCTCCCGCTCAAAACTCGATGGCTCCTTAGAGGCGCTGCGTCGGTGGGTGCGACAGGCTGAGCGCGATGCCGGCAGCGTCCGGGCCTGACGACCGACGAGCGCGCGGAGGTCACGGACCTC
>JBPYEE010000615.1:0-2115 GCA_051985095.1 Vicinamibacterales bacterium
GCATGGCCGCGTTCGTTCTGCGATATCGCCTCGGACCGCGGTACCACCATCCGATCGAGCTCGGCGACGCGCAGCGCGCGATCCGCACCGTCCGCGCGCGCGCGGCGGAATGGCATCTCGACCCCGCCCGCATCGGCATCGTCGGATTCTCGGCCGGCGGGCATCTCGCGATGACGGCGAGCACGCATTTCGACGAAGGGCAGGCCGCCTCGAACGATCCTGTCGAACGCGCGAACAGCCGTCCCGATTTCACGGTCCTGGGTTATCCGGTCATCTCTATGGTCGAGGTGTGGACGCACCGCGGCTCGCGCACCAACCTCCTCGGAGACAACCCGGACCCGGCGCTCGCCAAGAGTCTTTCGGGCGAGGCGGCGGTCACGCCGAAGACGCCGCCGACTTTCATTTTTCAGACGAACGAAGACACCACCGTTCCCGCCGAAAATGCGGTCTACTATTACCTCGCGCTCCGGAAGGCGGGCGTGCCGGCCGAGATGCACATCTTCGAGAAGGGGCCGCACGGTGTGGGACTCGCCAACGACGACCCGGCTCTCTCGGCCTGGTCGTCGCTGCTCGCCAACTGGCTGCGCGGACGCGGAGTAATCAGGTGACCTTGCCGCATGCTCAGGTCGAAGGCTTGAGCTGGTTCTGGATCATTTTCGAAGCCATCATCCCGCCGATCCTGGGATGGCTCGTGGCGTTGCCGCTCTGGTTGCGTGACCAGCCCATCCTGGGCAACGTCGCAGGGTCGATGGTCATCTTCGGCGCCGCGTTCGCGCTGATCATGCGCGAGCACATCGAGCTGGACCGGTTGACGAGTGCCTGTCTCGACGCGGGACGCATCTGCTTTCCGCACCCCGAAGCGTTCACGCGCTTTGCGATCTACGCGTTCATCGCGATGATCGCGGTGATCGCGCTCTTCACCGTCAGCCTGAGCGTGGAGCAGCGGCGCCGGCGCCGGGGCTACGACCCGCAGTGGCGCTAGTCTACGCACCAATGCGCGGACGCACGTGGGCGGGCTTGGTCAGCTTCTCCCCGGCGACATCGACCGTGACGGTGTATTCGCCGTCTGGCAGCGGCCCCTCACCAGGCCCGGCGGCGCGGCCGCGGCCGCCACGGCCGCCGAAGCTGCCGTTCAAACCAGCGAACGCACGATTCAGTCCTCGCTTCGCCGGCCCGTCGAGCTGACGGACGACCCGTCCCGTCGAATCCGTGACGCTGATGCGCGCCGGCGACGGCGCGTCCGCCTTCAGGTAGTAGTCAATCGCGAACGCCTCGGGCTCGTTCGGCACGGAAAGGTACTTGTCGCCGAACAGGTGATAGTTCATCCCCTGCTCGCTGAAGCCGTACCGCGCGCGGGGTTTGATGTCGAAGAGATACGCCGTCTTGTCGAGCACGTCCGGCGTGAGTTCCTGCAGCGGGCTGATGTCTCCCGTCCAGAACGCCCGGCCGTAGGTGCCGAGTACGAGATCGTTTTCGCGCGGGTGGATCGTGAGATCGTGCACGGCGACTGTCGGCAGATTCGCCTTCATCTGCGTCCAGTGCGCGCCCCCGTCGATGGAGACGAATACCCCGATGTCGTTGCCGACGATCAGCAGGTCCCTCTTCTTCCGATCCTGCACGACCACGTTGATCGCGGCGTTGGGCAGGTTGCCGGCAATGGGCGTCCACGACTTCCCGTAATCCGTCGTCTTGTAGAGATACGGCTTGAAGTCGTCGTTGCGGAACCCGTTCTTCGACACGAACGCAGTGCCCGCGTCGTAGGGCGACGCGAACACGCGGCTGACCCAGCGATCGGCGGGCGCGCCGGCCGCCGTCAGCGCGGGCGTCAGATCCGTCCACGCGCCCCCGGCCGTCTGCGTGAGCTGCACTTTGCCGTCGTCTGTGCCCACCCAGATCACGCCGGCTTTCACCGGCGACTCGGAGATCGTGGTGATCGTGCAGTAGGGAACGTTCTTGCCGATTTTGTCCGGATCGTTCGTCGTCAGATCAAGGCTGATCTCTTCCCACGTGTCGCCGCGATCCGTCGATCGGAAGAGCACCTGTGCGCCGGCGTAGACCGTCTTTGGATCCTGCGGAGACAGCGCAATCGGCGCGATCCAGTTGTAGCGCAGGCGC
>JBPYEE010000616.1:0-6760 GCA_051985095.1 Vicinamibacterales bacterium
AAGCGGCGTGCCTCCGCTTGGCAGGAACTTCGTCGGATGTTCTCAATGTCATGATTTTCCTCGACGGTGCCCGCGGCACGGAGCTTGGTGATCCGCTGTGTCGATCGAGCTGATCCCTCGGCATCGCGCAGCGGCTGGAGCCGACTCGTTAAGACGCGCAATGTTCGTCGCCGTCACGGCGGCGCTCATATCGCTGGTCGGGTCGTCCGGCGCGCAATCGGATCACGACGAACTCGCGCTGTATCGAGCCGGGCGGTGGTTCGATCTTCGGGAGATCGTGTCGACACAATCTCCAGCCCTTATTCATGGGGCTGTCGCGGCGGCCTTCAACGACCTCCGCAACGCCGAACAGGTGTTGAGAGGCGTGATCCGGTCACAACCAACGTCGGACGACGCCGACGATGCGTATGCGTTGCTCTGCCGCATCTACGTGATGGCCGGACGCTATTCGACGTTCGTGTCGACGGCGCATCAATGGGGCGCGGCATTCCCCAATTCGTCGAAGTTCCGCGACCAACGGGACACGGTCGAGCGTTTCAGCGGTCGGCCAGATCAGATCGATGAACCACCCCAACGGGTGATCGCGAGACACAAACGCAACGCGTTCACGGTGCCAGTGACGATCAACGACAAAACCGACGACTTTCTGTTGGATACCGGCGCCCTGACTCGGTCATGACGGTCCGGGAGGCCAGAAAACTTGGCCTCACCGTCGGTGGCGATGTCAGGCTGATGACGGGTGCGTCGGGAGATTCGGCACGATTTCGGACGGCAGTTGCGAAGACCATGATTGTCGGGGCGACATCGTTCCATGACGTGTCGTTTGCCGTACCGGACCCTGTCGGAATTTGGCGGGACGCCGAGGGTGGCATCGTCGGACTGCCACTGTTTCTGGGACTGGGCACGTTCCGCTGGTCGCGAGACGGCAGCGCTGAACTTGGACCGGTGAGCACGATTGCACCGTCGAACGGGCCAAATCTCGTGTTTGATCGTGGACGCCTTTTGATGAAGTCAGAGGTGCTGGGACAGACGGTCCTGATGGCGCTCGACACGGGGGCAAACACGACTGACCTGAACGAACATTTTGCGACGCAGTTCAGGGGCGTGGTCGACAACGGGAAGAGGA
Organism: Vicinamibacterales bacterium; assembly: GCA_051985095.1. Lineage (GTDB taxonomy): Bacteria > Acidobacteriota > Vicinamibacteria > Vicinamibacterales > CAVVIG01 > Gp6-AA45. The sequence goes on from JBPYEE010000616.1 coordinate 1,127, forward strand.
CTACCCAGAGCATCACGGGCGCCGGCGGAACCCGAACGTTCGACGCGATAGAGCTGCCAGAAGTGGCGTTTGCCATCGGACAGAAGCGTGCGTTCCTGCGACCTGCAGAGATTACGCTTCAACGGATCGCGGCCATCGGTGGCGAGTGTTGTGTCGGCAACGCCGGCCGCGACCTGCTGCTCCAGTCTTCGAGCGTGACAATCGATCTGACGACAATGACCCTTCGCTTTCAGTAACACCCTCCCGGTTGCGCCACGTCGCGAAAAGCCGACGGCCGGCGGGCTGGTGAAGCTAACGCTGGCGACCAGTCGGGCAGTAGCGACACGCTGCGGTCATCAAGGCACTCTCGCGGCGGTCCGCTGCGCTTCTGACGGGCGCTTGATTCGCGTAAGAACCCGTCCCTGAGCTGCACCTCTTCGCCGAGGGAGGCCCGCCAAACGGCGAGCCTGTTGCAGGAACGTTCGGAGAACTTGGCGCTCCAAGTCCTCCGCAGTGCTTAATCGGAGATGGCGCATGGTCTTGCCGGAACCCCGCAGGCACTGGCCAGGGTCCAACAACTCGACGCCTTCTACGAACGTCAACGTCACATGGCGGCGAAACACGCCGATCATGCAGATCCCGTCGCCAATCACGCGCTCGGATGCGCTGTACAGCAAAACGACCTTGGATCGCATGGCGAAGATGTATTCGTGACAGGGAGCCAGCTCGCCTACCACGATGCTGCGTAGTCCAAAGGCGAGGCGACGCGGAAGCTCGTCGTGGCGCGCGAGAAACTGGTCCAGCGCCATCTGCCATTCGTTCATTCAGCCATCCATCTAAGCCGGGTCCGACAAGATGCTCGACCGTCGGTCGTGCTGCTGCGAGGCGGTCCGGCGTGCCCGATGGTTCGATCACCCGGCTGGTGCGATCACCCCAGAACCGCGTTTGTAACAGGCACGATGAGCCTTGCGCCCCGAGACGTTACGCTCTCGAGAGGTCCTCACTCGGAGCGAAGAGCGACCATCGGGTCGACTTTCGTCGCGCGCCACGAGGGACGCCAGCACGCGAGCAGAGCCACAGCGAGGATCAGGCTCGCACTGACTGTCAGCGTCAGCGCATCGGTTGCACATTGCAGGCTTTTGCGGCATGGCTTCCCAACGTCGTGTTCGCTGCCCTGTCAATCATACTGGCGCCGCAAGTATTGTCGAGGAAAGGGGGATGCGCACGCCCAAACCAAATCCAGCTCGACTAACGCCGATCTGGCGAGACAAGTCTGGCTCGCGCCGGCGACGAAGAGCACTACGGCAGCGTCGATCAGCTTTCATAGTCCCCGACGCAACACAACACAATGGGTCCCATCTCGCAGGGTCATTCAAATCGGGTCAATGCGGAAAGCCGGCGGATTGCCTCACTCGTTCGGCCTGAAGCAAATGACGGCTTTGATGCTTCGCGATGATTTCCAGGCCCGTGCCAACAGTAAAACGCAACAACGGGACGAACGGATTCTTGAATCGGATGCGGTTCACATCGTAGTCGCTTGCTCGCCTGACCAACTTTCGGGCCGCTTCGTTACTCCGAAGAAAGGCGTCCAGGACGAAGGGTTCTACCTGCCTGCCGGGTTCTATCTTCTTGGGTGCCCGGGCACGGGTCCCACCGGGGTTGGGAGCAATGTAGGTGCGAATGAACCGACGGCCGAACCAGCCGAGACTGACTTCGTTGACTGTTCTAGGTCGGCGGCGATCCAGAGCAGCAGAAATCGCGGGCAAGTAGACTTCGTTAGCAAGGCGCAGATGCTCCAGGCACTGGCCTACACTCCACGCACCTTGCCTCGGTTGCCAATTGAGTTGAACAGTGTCGAGTCCTCTCGCCACACGCTCGCTGCGGCGATCGGAGGCATCCAGCTCGGAGATGAGGCGCACCGACCAATCGGGCAAAACAGGATCGCCGCCTCCCGACACTCGGTGAGGATAACATCGCCATCCGGTTGGGGGCGAGAGGTTGATCCCTCCCAACGCACAGGTTCCGGTTGGCGCATCTGATGCAACGTCTGGCGCATCACTCCGCGTACCATCAAGGTCAAGTCGCTCTGATGATGTGTAAGCTTGACGCCGAGTCGAGGGCCGCCGACTTCCACGTCCTGATGACAGGTGGACCCAACCGGCAGGTCGTCTCTGATTGGCGCTCGCCTAGCGGCCGCAGGGCATACTGACCGGACGTGGTAAACATTCCGGATCACTGGGCGACGCGTCATTCGTGACGATCAGATCAGTAGAATTCAGTCCTTGAGGAGCGACTTCCTGTGGAAACCGCTTGGGAAGGAATGCAGCCAGAGGACGCCGCACGGTTGCTGGCAACGGCCAGCGTGCCGTGGTGGATTGCCGGAGGCTGGGCGCTCGATTTGTTCCGCGGAACTTCCACCCGTCAGCATGCGGATCTTGACGTTGGCGTGCTGCGATGTGATGTGCTGACCGCACTGGAAGCCATCTCAACGTGGCACGTCTTCGAGGCGAAGGACGGCGTGCTAACGCGGCTCAGTCCAGGCCGCGCCCCTCGGCGTGACGTTCATGGTCTTTGGTGTCGGCAGAACGGTGCAGCTCGTTGGGCCATCGACTTGATGCTGGATGAAGGCAACCGCGAGGTCTGGATCTACCGACGAGACGAGAGAATTCGGCGCCCACTCACGGCAGCCATTCAGCAGTCCGACGGCGTGCCGTACTTATCGCCCGAGATCCAGCTGCTATATAAGTCCAAGGCGCCGCGCGATCGGGACGAACTGGATTTCAGAAATAATTGGCCGCTGCTTTCCGCGGAGGCTCGGTCCTGGCTGCATGACGCAATCAGTCTGGCAGAACCGTGCCACCACTGGCTCGCCTTCCTGGAGCGGCCGTGACCCAGTTCCTCGGCTCAGAGCAATGAGTAACGCTGTTGTGTTTTACCCGACCGCCTGGTCGTAAACGAAAGAGTCGGCCGAGGGTCTCGTAAACCACAGGCCAATTTGCGCTACTCCCAGAGCCAAAAACGCAGCCGCTGGCAGCATCAGCGTTGTCGACGGATGCGCAGTCCCGGCTCGTAGCGTCGTCTCAATGTGCCATTCGGACCAAACGACGTTCGCCCCACTCTCCGCAACTGCTCCACCTCGACAAGCTCCCGACGTGACGGTCGCTCGCGAGACGCCGACCTGTCACCGCAGCCGAGTGTGCCAAGTGGCTTGGACTCGCGCCGTTCACGGGTGCACGTTCGTGGGATCTGGTTGATGCGGTTTTGACATCGGGCGACATGATCCTGATGCTTACGTGGCCAGATAACGAGGCGGCGGAAGCCTTCGAGGATCTGGCGTGGCTTCCGGCAGGCGCCCGTCTGCGCCGAGTCCGGATCGTCCGGGATCACGGTATGTACGACCGTCGCGAGGCTCCGCAGTACCATGCGGACGCGCCGAACGGCAAGCCCCGTTCTTGATACCTGGCCAGCGTGTATGCGTCCGGAAACGCTGCCGACTGGCCGAGCGAAGCGACCGCGGGCAAGACGTTGCCGTTTCCTTGCCCTTTTGGTGGCGCAAGGCGACGCAAACGGGAGCCAACCGCATCACAGGATCAAGCGTCGTGACGTAACTGCGGCGTCCCGGGCCAGTCGGTTGTGTCCAGGTGAGCAGGCCCATGGTGTTCACTCGGCGTGGGCGCGGTCCGGGCGGCGACGCCCACTGAGGCGCACGTGGGAGGCGCCGCGTCGCCTCAGCGGTGCAGCGGTTCGATTCGCGTAAAATAGCGGACGCTTTCGGCCGTTGCCGGGAGGGCGATGTTCCCCCGTCGATCGCGTGTATTGACGGCGCCCGGCGGCGGTTTGAGCGCCCAGACGTCATGTGGGCTGTTTGATCCGCGTCTGCGACTGCTGTTTTCGAGCTCGCGGCGCGCGGATCGTGGTGCCGGCGCTGCGCGTGTCGATGCAGCGCGTCGTCAGGAAGGAGTGGACGATGTCACGAACGGTTGCGCACTGCGTAATGACCATCGCGTCGCTCGTCATCGGGATCGCCGTCATCTCTTCCGCTGTTTCGGGGCAGATCTCCCTGGGAACGCCTCCCGCACAAGGATCGTGGTCCGCGCAGCCGACGACCAAAGACGGCGAGTGGCCAAGCTACAACGGTGACATCCGTGGCACGAGATACTCGCCGCTCGATCAGATCAACGCCGCGAACTTCAACAAGCTCGAGGTCGCGTGGCGGTTCAAGACCGACAATCTGGGTCCGCGTCCTGAGTACAAGCTGGAAGGGACTCCCCTCATGGTCAAGGGTGTCCTGTACACCACCGCCGGCGTCCGGCGATCAGTCGTCGCCCTCGACGGGCGCACCGGAGAGCTGATCTGGTCCCACAGCCTGCGTGAAGGACAGCGCGCCGTGCTGTCGCCGCGGCAGCTTTCGGGCCGCGGCGTGGCGTACTGGACCGACGGCAAGGGTGACGACCGCGTGGTCTACGTGACGACGGGCTATCGCCTCGTGGAGCTCAATGCGAAGACGGGTGCGATGATCAATTCGTTCGGCACCAACGGTCTTGTCGATCTCAAGGTGGGGGCAGTCTTCGGCAAGGGACAGCAAATCGATCTGGAATCCGGCGAGATCGGCGTCCATTCGACGCCGGTGGTGGTCAAGGACACGATCATCGTGGGCTCAGCGATGCGCGAGGGCGCGACGGTGGTCACACACAACAACACCAAAGGCCTCGTGCGCGCGTTCGACGCTCGCACCGGAAAGCTCCTCTGGACGTTCAATACGATTCCCCGGCCTGGCGAATTCGGCAACGACACATGGGAGAACGAGTCGTGGGCCGTCAACGGTAATACCGGCGTGTGGACACAGATTTCTGTCGACGAGGATCTCGGCCTCGTCTTTCTGCCGGTGGAAGACCCCACCGAGGACGTTTATGGCGGTCACCGGCCGGGCAACAATTTGTTTGGGGATTCGTTGGTCTGCGTCGATCTCAAAACGGGCCAGCGGAAATGGCACTTTCAGTACGTCCACCATCCCATCTGGAACTTCGACAACTCATCGGCACCGATTCTCATGGATGTCAACGTCGACGGCCGCCAGATCAAGGTCGTCGCCTCGCCCAGCAAACAGGGGTTCCTCTATGTGCTGGATCGGGTGACGGGCAAGCCGGTGTGGCCGGTCGAAGAGCGGCCCGTGCCCCAATCCGATGTGCCGGGTGAAAAGACGTCGCCGACGCAGCCGTTTCCGACCAAGCCACCAGCGTACGCGCGCAACTATCTGCGGGTGCCCGACGATCTGATCGATTTCACGCCTGAGCTGCGGGCGCAGGCGCTCGATGTGCTCAAGCGGTACCGCAACGGCAACTCTCCGTTCACGCCTGCGCTGCTCGGCGACGCCAACGGCATACTCGGCGCGATCGGCGCGGGGACGGCCACGAACTGGCCCGGTTCGGGCGGTGATCCGGAACTCCATGTCGTGTACGCGCAGGGCTCGCACAGCGTGGCGGCGCGATCGGTCGTGACGCCACCGCCGGGATTCTCTGATATCCGATATGTATCAGGCGTTGCCGGGCGGCAGTTTTTTATGGCGACAGGTCCTGGCGACTGCTGCGCCGCGGACGGAACGGGACGACCGTTTGCACCTTCAGCGCTCACGCCAACTCCGGCTGCGGCGGCCGC
>JBPYEE010000617.1:0-6050 GCA_051985095.1 Vicinamibacterales bacterium
CAACCGTGAAAGCGTCGCCGGCGCTATCGGTCGTTTCGTGCGAAGAGGTTACGACGTCGTGGCCTACGACAGCCGGGCGCAAGGGACTTCGACTGGCGACGCTTGCACGTACGGCTACTGGGAGAAGCGCGATCTGCGCTGTGTGCTCGACGCTATGCACGTCGAGCCGATCGTTCTGCTCGGCACGTCACTCGGCGCGGCTGTCGCGTTGCAGGAAGCGCCCGACGACAGCCGGGTCGTCGGAATCATTGCGGCCGAGGTGTTCTCGGACTTGAACACGGTCGCGCGCGAGCGGGCGCCGCGGCTCCTCACCGACGGGATGATCCGCCATGCGTTCACGATCGCCGAAGCGCAAGGCCACTTTCGTGTCGATGATGTCAATCCGCTCGCTGCCGCGCGGCGAATCAGAATCCCCGTTCTGGTGATTCACGGGGCGGCCGATGGTGACACGACGCCGGACCACTCACGCCGAATTGTAGAAGCGCTCGGCGGCCCAAAGGAGTTCCTGCTCGTCGCCGGCGCACACCATAATGAGTCGCTACGCTCTCCGGCTGTTTGGCAGCAGATTGACCGTTGGATGGACGACCTCAGACCAACGATCAGCCCTTCAGCCGCGAAGGCGCGGATGTCACGCCCGTCCCTTCTTCGTTCCGCCGTGCGTCTTCGTCGGCTGCAGCTTCTTGGGCCGCCGTCTCCCGGGTCCTGGGCGCTGCGGTCGAGAGAGGGCACTGATCGTAACGTAGTATCCGTCAGGATCCCGGAGTGAGAACTCCTTTGTTTGAGTGTTAGGGTTCACATGGGGCTCCTCCTCGAACCGGGCCACGAGACCGCGCGCCCTCTTCAGGGCCACGTCGTAGTCGTCGACGCGGAAGAACAAGAGGAGCCCATTGCCAGGTGACGCCTCATCCGGGCTCATCAAGGACGGATGCCCATGTTTGCCCCACCGGTGGAGGCAGAGCAACACGGTTCCATCCTTATCCAGGATTTGACCAAAGTAGTCATGGGCCGGAGCCGTCTTACGCTGGCCAAAGAGCGACTGGTACCATTTGAAGCTGGCCGGAACATCACTTACGCCAATGATCGTCCATGTGCGGTTCATCGCATTTCCGCCGTCGGCCCGACGTTGTTCGGAACTCCGGCGCCAATTCCGCCACCGGGTCGAGCGGAACTCCGGTTCCCCGCCAAAAAACTGACCGTTGGCGCATTCTTCACAGGCGAGTTGGATGTCCTCGAGGGGCAGCGACGACTCTGCTGAAGCGTACGGCGTAGACGCCATCGACTGAGTGTCTGCCCGACTGTTCAGAGTGCTACCTGTCCTTCACTCTTGCAGCGAACAGGTCTTCGCACAACTGCCGATCGCGCTCGTGCTGGCGAGTCGACGGATGATCAACGCGTCCGAGTCCTCAACCCGCGTCAGATTAGCACATCGTATCTTCGTGGAAGAGTCGCGTGCCGATCGCCGCACGATCGCCTTGACAGAAGCATTGGCAGAATATTGGCGCTCGGGCGGTAGATGCGGCGCGACCAGCCAGAGCAGGTTACAGAAGCCGATGCCCTGGATCACCTGCGAGACGGTGTACCAGGCCGTCAGCTGCTGCGAGTTCTCCCGAACCGTTCACGGCGCCGCGTCACAGCTTCACGTACCCGCAGCGGCGGATCGGCTCGTGGGTCATCGCGAATTCTAATGTTGTTTCCTCTCGGTTCGAAGCCTGGCAGGTCATCCTGTGGTTTCGGAAACACACGCGAGAAGTCGCCGATTGAAGAACTCTTGCTCCATAGGGTTGCGCGCCAGCGACAGCGCCGCCCGAAAGTGCTGCCTCGCGACCTCGCGCCGGCCGCGTCGTAATTCAAGTTCCCCGAGCGCGGCAGCATAGAACGGATAACGAACCAGGCGATCGCTGTCCATGATCGCGTTGATCTCCTCGATGCCTCGATCTGGACCCTGGTCCTGGGCGACCGCGATCGCGCGATTGAGCGCCACGACGGGCGACGGGCGCATCGCTTTCAACTTGTCGTAGAGCGTAACGATGGTCTTCCAGTCGGTGTCTTCGGTCCTGGCTGCGCGCGCATGCACGGCCGCGATTGCGGCTTCGAGGTGATACTCCGTGAGATCCGCCCCGGTCGCCGACAACCCAAGAAACCTCAGACCTTCGTCCATTAACTGACGGTTCCATTGCGACCGGTCCTGTTCCAACAGGGCATGCAAATGACCTGCAGCATCCATGCGCGCTGGCAGACGTGCCGCATCGAGGCACATCAAGGCTGACAGGGCGTACGTCGGGGGCGTTGCGCCACAGGGATGCTCCAGCAGCAGTGCGGAGAGCCGCATCGCTTCGTGGCACAACTCGGTTCGGATGGCATGTTCGGCAGAGGCACCGTGATAGCCCTCGTTGAAGAGCAAGTACAGCGCGCGCTGAACGGCGGGCAGCCGCGTCGAGAACTCGCGGGTGTCGGAAACATCGAACAACGTGGTCGACTTTTCGAACGCCTTCTTCGACCTGGTAATACGTTTCTTGATCGCCGCGAAGCTGCTGACAAATGCGTGAGCAATCTCGTTGACGCCAAAGCCGCACAGGATGTGCAGCATGAGCGCCACCTGCGCCTCCTCTGGCAGCCGCGGATGACAGCACGAGAACATCATGCGCAGTTCGTCGTCTTTGATCGCGTCGGTGGAGAATAGTTCGTCCATCAGGGGAGTGAGCGTCCATTCACTCTCGAACAACCTGCCGAGTTCCGGAGCGAACGTGCGCGCGGTGCGTTCGCGCCGAAGCATGTCAAGCGCTCGATTCTTCGCGGTGGTCATCAGCCAGGCTGCGGGATTCTCAGGGACGCCGCGGACCGGCCAGGTTTCCACTGCTCGACAGAAGGCGTCCTGCACCACGTCCTCAGCCAGCGCGAGGTTGTGGGCACCGAAGATCCGTGTCAGCACGGACACCATGCGCCCCGCCTCGCGCCGAAAAAGGTGGTCGTCGAGCTCCATTTACCGATTACGTCTGGATCGGTCGAACCTCGACCGATCCTCCGACCTCGAGAATCGGACAGCCTTTCGAGAGCTCGACGGCCTGTGCCAGGTTGGTGGCCTCGACCACCACATAGCCACCGACGACGTCTTTCGCCTCGGCGTAGGGCCCGTCGTGGACGATCTTCTGCTTGCCCGTTACGACCGTGCCGGTTTTCTCGAGCGGGTGCCCTGGCTCCTTGAGATGGCCCTTCGCGTCCAGCTCCTTGAACCACGCGGCCCACGCCTGGAAGTGCCGCTGCATTTCGTCCGGCGATCCCGATGTGAGTCGCCCGCGAAAGAGATACGTGAATTCGCTCATGGTCCGTCCTCGCCTACTGCCGCCATTTCGACATATCTTCCGTCTTTCCGACCGAACGGAACACCTGCCTCCGGGCGCCCTGGAAGTAGAAGTGGTCCTTGTCCCAAAACGTTACGTCCGTGGTGTCGAGTTCGAGAATCGTTGTCCGAGCGCCACAGGCTGATCGGCGCGGATCGCGAGCCAAATCGATTTCAGGAGTGCGGGCGCGTTGAACGCTGACGCGTCGTACACCAGCCGGTCCAGAGAATTGCTGCTCACCTGCACCAAGTCGAACGCCTTGGGCTTCGTGATCACGCGACATGCGAGGACGTCGCGGCTGAACCGCTGGCGACGATCGCGATCCGGCGGGAGAACCGTCATCCTGGAGTTTTCGCCGAGTGCAATCGTCATCGTAGAGACCCCCTCGCTGTGCAGTGCCCACCTCCTAATCCAGTGCCGCGCCGGCTGTGGCGTTGACGACGGTGCCGGTCATCATGCGGGCCCGATCCGAGGCCATCAGCACGGCCGCGTTCGCGGTGTCCTGGACCGTTGCCGGAACTTTCAGAAAATTCGACTGCGCAATTTGCGCGACCGCCTGATCCGTGGTGATGTTCAGTTGGCGAGTCAGGAAGCCCATCGTGTCCTGAATCGACCGGCTGTCAACGTTAGCCAGGGTTCGGACGCAGACGACCCGTACGCCGAACGGGCCGACCTCAAACGCGAGATTCTGAGTGAGGTTCTCGATCGCGCTGAATGCAGCGCCGACAGCGGTCGCGCCTGGCACGTGCGGCCGAGCCGGGCTACCCGTTACCAGAATAATCACGCCGGAATGCTGCTTGATCATCTGGCGCGCGGCGGCGCGAGCGGTGATAAAGCGGGATTTGACCATCGTCACCAGCGGCACCATGAACTCTTCGATCGGGAGATCGACAGCGATCTTTGTGTTGCCGTACTCTTTGGCCAGAGGACCGGCGGCATCAAGGATGACGTCGATCTTCCCCGTTTCATCCACGATGCTGCCGATGTATTGGTTCACGGCGGCATCGTCGAGTGTGTCGACCACAGCGCTGTGCGCCCTGCCGCCGTTCGCCGTGATGTGCGTCGCGACGGCCTCCACGTTGGGTTTCGTACGGCCAGACAGAAAGACCTCTGCACCTGCCGCCACGAATTCGCGGGCCACGGCCGCTCCAATTGTGCCGGCCGCGCCGAATACGACCGCGTGTTTCCCGTTCAGGACCGGAGCGCTATTCATGGGATCCTCCTTCGTTATCTCTTGTCCTAGAGACGTGTGAACCGCGCTGGCGGGGACACCGTGGATGAGCAGCCGGCGACGTCATGCGTTGGCGCCTGAAGCGACTGAGCGCGATATCCGCCATGTCATCGCGAGTGCAATCCGGGAAAGCCGTTCGTTCTCGGAAAGACTGCCGAACAAGAGCCGGCGTCGAGTCGTTGGAGCTCAGACGTTCACATGGCGGGCACGCGTGCCTCCCGAGTTCTGGCACGACAGCCGGCCGCCCGACGGCTGAGTCCCGGTCGCGGTCCGCCTCCTGCCAGGGCTCCGCGACGCTGGTACAATCGCGAGGACTGCGGTGAACGGCCGCGAATGAATGCGTCGGTGGAAGCGCTTGGGATTCAGACGGTAGAACCAGAAGTCGCGTGCCATCACCAGGTTAGAAACATGCGGTGACACGGTTCGAATCCCTGCCTCACCGCAATCAATCACTGATCTCTCCCACCTCGATGATTCGCGTTCGCTTCGCACCATCTCCCACCGGTTATCTGCACGTTGGTGGCGCACGGACGGCGCTCTTCAACTGGCTGCTGGCGCGCCACCACGCCGGTGTATTCGTTCTGCGGATTGAAGACACCGACGTCGAACGGTCCTCTGCCGAGATGGTCGACGGAATCCTCGAGGGGCTGCGCTGGCTCGGTCTGGGCTGGGATGAGGGTCCGATCGTGGGCGGCGCATTTGGCCCGTATTTCCAATCCGAACGTCTGAGCCGTTACCGCCAACTGGTCGAGCGGCTCGTCGCCGAACACCGCGCGTACTACTGCTACTGCACGCCGGAGGAATTGAAGACGCGGCGAGAATCAGCCGAGCAGGCCAGCGGCGGCTGGAAGTACGACCGTTTGTGCTGTCGTCTGACGCCGGATGAAATCGCCGGCCGCGAACGCGATCGCGTGCCTCGCGCGGTACGCTTCAAAGTCCCGGATGACGTGATCGCCTTCGATGATCTCGTGCATGGCCGCATTGAAGTGGATGGCGCCAATCTCGAGGACTTCGTCGTCGCACGCTCTGATGGGCAGCCGACGTACCAGCTGTCCGTCGTGGCGGACGATCTCGACATGAACATCACGCACGTGATCAGAGGCGACGATCATATTTCGAATACGCCGAAGCAGATTTTGCTGTACCGCGCGTTCGGTGCCGAGTTGCCGCAGTTCGCTCATGTGCCGCTGATCCTCGGTCCCGACCGACGGCGGTTGAGCAAACGGCATGGGGCGACGTCAGTGATGGACTACGAGCGGCAGGGATATTTGCCTGAAGCGATGATGAACTTCCTGGCGTTGCTGGGCTGGTCGCCTCGGTCCGATCAGGAACTCTTCACCTGCGACGAGCTGATCGCGGCCTTTGCCGTCGAGGGGATCAGCGGCAGCGACGCTGTGTTCAATCCGGAGAAGCTCGATTGGTTCAACCAGCAGCATATTGCGCGGCTGGTGCCCCATGAGCTCGCCCGCCGAGTTCAGCCG
>JBPYEE010000618.1:0-4458 GCA_051985095.1 Vicinamibacterales bacterium
TTCGCTGGTGCATTTCGTCGAGGGACTCGAGCGACCGGTTGGCGTCTCGCTCGACTTCGAGCGCGCCCGACGCGACGGCGACCTGATTGACGCGATCGAAACGGTGTCCGAGCACCTGGTGTCAACGCATGTGCCGGTCGATGGCGGGATCGATTGGCCCTCGGCGCTCACAACCGTCCAGAAGGTCGGCTACGAGGGACCGCTGATCTTCGATCTGGCGCCGCGCGGGCCGAGCAAGGCGCAACTGGAACAGGCGCGGAGCGCGCGCGAACGGTTCGAGAAGTTGCTATGCACGCATACATAGAAGACATCGGCCGGCATGAAGGGCAGGAGGTGACGCTCAAGGGCTGGCTGCACAACCGGCGATCGAGCGGCAAGATCCACTTTCTGATCGTCCGCGACGGCACCGGATTCATTCAGGCGGTGATGTCGAAGGCGGCGGTCGGCGAAGAGCAGTTTACGCTGGCCGATCATCTCTCCCAGGAGACGTCCATCATCGTGACCGGCACCGCGCGCGCCGACAAGCGCGCCCCGAGCGGCTACGAAATCGACGTCGCGCGTCTCGAGGTCGTCGGTCAGTCACACGACTATCCGATTACGCCCAAAGAGCACGGCGTCGATTACCTGCTCGACCGGCGGCATCTGTGGATCCGGACCGAGCGTCAGCAGGCCATCCTGCGCGTGCGGCACGAGGTCATCAACGGCATCCGCGATTTCTTCAATTCGCGGGGCTTCATTCTCGCCGACACGCCGATCTTCACGCCGGCCGCGTGCGAAGGGACGACGACCCTGTTTCCGACGCAGTACTTCGAGGAGACCACCGCGTACCTGACGCAGAGCGGGCAGCTCTACAACGAGGCCAACGCGATGGCGCTCGGCCGCGTGTACTGCTTCGGGCCGACCTTCCGGGCTGAAAAGTCGAAAACGCGTCGCCACCTGACTGAGTTCTGGATGGTGGAGCCGGAAATGGCGTTCGCCAATCTCGACGACGTCATGGACCTTGCCGAGGATCTGGTGGTCGAGCTCATCGCCCGCGTGCTCGACCGGCGCCGGCATGAGCTGAAGGCGCTCGAGCGTGACACCTCGCAGCTCGAAAGGGTGAAGAAACCGTTTCCGCGGATCACCTACGACGAGGCGGTCCAGGCGCTCACCGCGCAGGGCCGGCCGATCGCCTGGGGCGATGACTTCGGCGGCCCCGACGAAACGACGCTGTCCGAGCAATACGATCGCCCCGTGATGGTCCATCGCTATCCTGCGGCGGTGAAGGCGTTCTACATGAAGCCGGACCCGGCACGCCCCGAGCTCGCGCTTGGCGTCGACGTGCTCGCGCCCGAGGGGTACGGCGAGATCATCGGCGGGGGCGAGCGGCTGGCAGACCTCGATCTGCTGCTGCAGCGGATTCAGGAGCACCACCTGCCGCAGGAGGCCTTCGAGTGGTATCTCGATCTACGCCGGTACGGCACCGTGCCGCATGGCGGGTTCGGCATGGGCGTCGAGCGCGTCGTCGCATGGATCTGCAAGCTCGATCACCTGCGGGAAGCCATTCCGTATCCGCGCATGCTGTACCGGTTGTATCCGTGACGACTGCCGGCACTCGGTCGTCGTCACACTGAGGAGGCTCTCTGAAGGTTGGGCTCATCTCGCTTGGCTGTCCGAAGAATCTCGTCGACTCGGAGGTGATGCTGGGTCTGGCGCGTGAGGCGGGACACGAGCTGACGCCGAATGCGTCCGACGCCGACGTGCTGGTGGTCAACACGTGCGCGTTCATCGACAACGCCAAGCGGGAGTCGGTCGACGCCATCCTCGAGATGGCGCAACTCAAGCAGTCCGGCAGCTGCAAGAAGCTGATTGTCGCCGGCTGCCTGGCGGAACGGTATCGCGACGAGCTGCGTGCGGAGATTCCTGAGATCGATGCGATCGTCGGGACCGGCGAGGTCCCGCAGATCGTGGACGCGATTGCCGGGCGCGGCGCCGCATCTGACGTGGGCGCGGCCGCGTGCGGGCGACGGCCGACGGTGGCGCCGCTGACGTTCCATCGACCGCGCGCGACGCCCACCTACCTCTATGACGCTGACACGCCGCGCCATCTCGCCACGCCGAGGCACTACGCGTACCTCAAGATCGCCGAGGGATGCGACTACAAATGCGCGTTCTGCATCATCCCGACGCTGCGCGGGTCGTATCGCAGCCGTTCCGCCGACTCCATCGTGCGGGAGGCACACGGGCTCGCGGCGCGCGGCGTGAAGGAACTGCTGCTGATTTCGCAGGACACGACCTTCTACGGCATCGACCGCGGCGAACGCGGGGCGCTGGCACGGCTGCTGCGCGACCTGAATCGGATCGACGGGCTCCGGTGGATTCGCCTGCTCTATCTCTATCCGACGACGATTGACGACGCGGCGCTCGACGCGATTGCGGAATGCGACAAAGTCTGCAAGTACATCGACTTGCCCCTGCAACACGCGTCCAACCCCGTGCTGAAGCGGATGAAGCGGCCGGGAACGCGGCAGACCTACGACACGCTCCTCGCCCGCATCCGTAATCGGATCCCCGGCGTCGCGCTCCGCACCACCTTCATCGTCGGATTCCCCGGCGAGACGGATGCCGACGTCGAGGCGCTGAGCGGGTTCGTTCGAGACCACGCGTTCGACCACGTGGGGGTGTTCACCTATTCGCACGAAGACGGCACCAGCGCGTTCGCGCTGGCCGATGACGTGCCGGCGCGAACGAAACGCGCGCGACGCCAGCTCATCATGGGTTTGCAGAAGGGACTCGTGGCGCGGCGCCAGCGGGCGCGCATCGGCGAGCGCGCCCTCATCGTCGTCGACGGGCCGGCGAGCGACCACGAGCTGGTGCTTCGCGGGCGCCTCGAGACGCAGGCGCCCGATATCGACGCCTCGGTCGTGCTGACCGAGTGCGATCCCTCGGCGTTTCACCCGGGAGATTTTGTCGAGGTCACGCTGGTCGGCGCGCGCGACTACGATTTGGTCGGACGTCCCGTGGTATAATTTTGTGTTCGGGGCCTAGGTTGGAAGACCGAGTGGGCATGTGCCCACTTTTTTAGTTTATGGGGGCTGTCGAGGAGCAAGTTCGTGGGATCGCCGGCCGCGTGGCGGAGGACCACGGCCTCGAGATCTTCGACGTCCAGTACCGGCGCGAAGCAGCCGGGATGGTTCTGCGAATCCAGATCGATCGTCCCGGGCCGGGGGCGTCGGCGGAAGAGAGCGTCAGCGTGGAGGATTGCGCGAACATCAGTCGGGAACTGAGCGCGATTCTCGATGTCGAGGACATCATCCCGGCCAGTTATGTCCTCGAGGTCTCGTCGCCCGGCCTCGATCGCCGGCTGCGCGGCGCGGCCGACTACGAGCGCTTCGCGGGGCGCCGGGCCAAGCTCGTGATGCGGCAGCCGGTCGATGGCCAGTCGTTTTTCAAGGGAACTCTTGCCGGCGTCGAGGCGGCTGACGTCCTCATCGATGCCGACGACGGCCGGCGGCACCGGGTGCCGCTGGTGGTGATTTCGCGGGCGAATCTTGAGGTGGAGTTTTAGCGGTCGGTGGCAGCCGCTACAGAGCTGTGTATGTCGAATCCATTGCAACAAACGATCGAAGCGCTCGCCAAAGAAAAGGGGATCGAACCGGATGTGGTGATCAGCGCGATCGAGGAGGCGGTCGCCACCGCCTCGCGCAAGTACTACAAGACCGGGGAGAACCTGAAGACGCGCTTCAACATGGACACGGGCCAGGTCGATCTGTTCGCGCTGAAGACCGTCGTCGGCGAGGTGACGAACCCCTCCACCGAGATCTCGCTCGACGAGGCGCGGACCATGTACCGTCCGCTGTACGGCGACGAGGTGGCCAACAGCATCGAGCTCGGCGACGAGATGGAGTTCCCGAAGCCGACCGAAGTGCTCGGACGGATCGCGGCGCAAACCGCCAAACAGGTGATCTTTCAAAAGGTCCGCGAGGCG
Organism: Vicinamibacterales bacterium; assembly: GCA_051985095.1. Taxonomy (GTDB): domain Bacteria; phylum Acidobacteriota; class Vicinamibacteria; order Vicinamibacterales; family CAVVIG01; genus Gp6-AA45. The sequence goes on from JBPYEE010000618.1 coordinate 3,968, forward strand.
GAGCGCGAGAACGTCTATGCGGAATTCAGCCAGCGCGTCGGCGAGGTGGTCAACGCGACCGTCAAGCGATTCGAAAACGGCGACATCATCGTCGAAGTCGGGCGCAACGAAGCGGCGATCCCCCGCAAAGAGCAGTCTCGCGCCGAGAGCTACAACCCGAACGATCGGATCCGGGCCGTCATCAAGGGCGTGAACCGCGGGGCCAAGGGACCGCAGATCACCCTGTCGCGCACCGATCCGGCGCTGCTCATCAAGCTGTTCGAGCAGGAGGTGCCCGAGATCTACGACGGGACCGTCATGATTCGGGGCGCGGTGCGCGAGGCGGGCGACCGCGCGAAAGTGGCGGTGTTCTCGCGTGAGCGCGACGTCGATCCCGTCGGGGCCTGTGTCGGCATGAAGGGCACACGCGTGCAGTCGATCATCCGCGAGCTGCGAGGCGAAAAGATCGACATCGTCGAGTGGTCGGAAGATCCCGTGGCGTTCGTGACGAA
>JBPYEE010000619.1:0-6646 GCA_051985095.1 Vicinamibacterales bacterium
CGGTCGCGATCGCGGGAGCGAAAGGGTCGATCTCGGGCTCGTTGGGCGGCGTACCGTTGTTCGCTCCCTTCAAGCGCGACCCGCCCGCTCCGGGCGCGCCGGCGCCGCGCACGCCGAGCGGTCCCGACGTTCCGCCAAGGCCGTCGACGATTCGTCCGCCTGCCACCGCGATCGCCGCGCTGAACGCGCCGCCCAGCTCCAGCAGGATCAGGGAGACGTCACGCGCGGAGCATCGGCAACGTGCGGCGTGCTCATGCACCGCGAGGGCAACCGCGCACACCTTGTCAGCCGTGCCCATGTCGACGCGATTGACTTTTCTGTGCGCCGGCACTGACTGCAGCTGCACAACACCGGGAGTGGTGACGACCGGCAGCCCCGACTGCGCGAGCGCGCGCAGCAGCGCCCGCAGGCCGCCGATCCCGCCCGATTCGCCGGCGGCGGCCAGAAACGCCAGGCGGAGATCGGGTTCGGTGAGATCGCGCGCGGGCGCGAGCGGCAGCCCGTACCCCGACGGCCCGGCAACGAGATCGAGAGCGGCCGTCCGATGCGCCGCCGCCAGCAGTTCAACGATCACCCCAGGATCTGCGACTGCTTCGGCGGTTGGCAGCGACTGATCGAGAAAGACTGTGCCCCCGTCCAGCCCACAGAGATCGATGCTGACCGTACCAGGATCGATACCGATCACGCGGGGCATGGGGTGGTCGGTTCAGGTCCCGGCGGTGAGCGTCCCGGCGAGGTCGGCGATGGTTTCGGCGTCGAGCACCAGATCGTTGCGCTCGAACAGGCGGGCGATGCATGCCTTGTGGATTTTCATTTTCAGTCCGCCGACACCAAGCGCGCCGAACGCGGTGACGCCGTTTCGGTCGACGCCGTTGTCGGCGACCTCGATCCCCTCGACGCCGAGGGGCGGCACGGCGTTCACGTCGGCGGCAGCCCGGAGACCGGCGCGGCCCGTCCACGCGCTCCGCGGCACGAGGCAAATGCCGGCGCCGCCGGCGTTCAACAGCACCTCAACACCTTCGAGCGCGCTGGTCGCGTGGGCCGCATCCGCCATCACCGTCGCGCGCACCGCGACGGCAAAACGGCGCTGGATCGCGTCTGCGGCGCGTTGGCCCCCCTCGGCGCGCCGCGACGTGATCACGACGTCCGCGCCGGTTCGCGCAAGCAGCCCCGCGGCGCGCATACCGACCGGACCGGTGCCCGCCGTCACGACGGCACGACGGGCGGTGAGGTCGCCGGCAGCACGCGTCAGCTTGGCGACTGCAGCGACGGCGGTCGTGTTCGACCCGTTCGAATCGAGCATGAGAGACACGCGCAGGGGCCCAAAAAACGCCGCGCGCGCCGCGGCGAACAGCCGTTCGCCCGCCGCCATGTCCGTGCCGCCAATGAAGATCGCGGTGTGATGCAGCTCCTTCGGCGCGCGCGTGAAGATGGCGCCGTGCACGAGATCGCGAACGGCCGCCTCGGTCACCGCGCCGTAGCTCATCACCTCGTCGGCGCCCCCATCGAACGCGACGATGCGGTCGAAGGCGCTCGGGTGCGGCGACGTGTCGAGATGGAGGAGCAGCTTACGCACTGCCCGCGATTACACCGGACTGAACGGGTGCTTCGCGGTCTTCGATCCCGCGAGGACTTCGTCCACCGTTGGCTTGCTCGCGAGGGCGCGCTGGAGGGCTTCCTTTGTCGCCTGATAGTTGTAGTCGTAGATCTTCTTGTCGTCGGCTGCTTCCCAGTGAATGAAGACGCCGACCAGGACGCAGTAGTCGTCGGCCTTGTGTTTGGGGATGACGCCGCTTCCGACCGAATCGACGACGGCGCGCGCCACGGCCGCCTGCGCGGGGCCGAACATCTGAACCGCTTGCTTCGCACCCTTGATCGTCACTTTGTTGAAGAGCAGCGTGTCGGGCTTCGCCGGCAGGTTGGGCGACACGACCGCGAGCAGGGTGGTAAAGCCGTCCTTGTTGTTCGCCAGGGCGTTGCAGAAGGCCGTTCCGGCGGGCCCGGTCTTCGAGCCGACGATCAAATCGATGTGTGCGACCTCATTGCCATCACCAACCAGCGACTCGCCGAGAAAAAAGTCCGCCATGTCGAACAACTCCCTTCAAGTGAGCGGCCTGGCTCAAGCGCCGAGGCCGGCCGAGTATAGCCCATGAACCGGCGAAAACCGCCCTCTGGAGAGCGCGCCTAGACATCCATAATCTCGTGGATGCGTCGCACGCTGTCGACCGGATCGCGCCCGGGACTCGGACGCCACTCGTGCGCAATGTAGCCGCTGAAGCCGAGATCGGCGATCGTTCTGGCGATGAAGCGGTAATTGAGCTCCTGCGTCTCGTCGATCTCCCGGCGGCCCGGCACGCCGGCTGCGTGAAAATGCGCGATGAGCGGAAAGTACGCCCGGATGTTGGCGGCGACGTCACCTTCCATGATCTGCACGTGGTAGATGTCGAACAGGATCTTCACGCGGGGAGAGCTGACGCGGCGGCAGACGTCGGCGCCCCACGCGAGGCGGTCAAAGATCGCGTCGGCGCGGCCGAAGTTCGGATCGGAGTATTTACTGTTGACCACCTCGAGACAAATCGTCACCGCCTTGTCTTCGGCGTGCGCCTTGACACGGTTCAGGAGCGCCGCACAATGGTCCTTCCCCTCTTCGGCGTCGATGCCGCGCCGCTCGCCGCCGACGGTAATGAAGTTCGGCCACCCGTTGGCCGCACACAGATCGATCTCTTCGCGCATCGACTTTTCGATCGCGTCATGCAGCTCAGGTCGGATCAGGCCGTCGCGAATCGTAACGCCCATCGCGGGCGCCATCGTGCAGACGAGCCCGTGCTTCTTGAGCGCCGGCCAATCCGACGGTCCGACGAGGTCGAAGCCGTCGTACCCGTCACGCGCCGCCTCGCGGCACATGTCGTCGAAGGTCAGCGTCGATCCGGCACCGAAGTTGAAGCGCATCAGCGCCTGTTTGATGCGTCCGGCATGTCCGGCCGGCGCCTGCGCGCGCGCCCTGACGGCGACGCCACTTGCCGCGACCGCGGTCAGGAAGTCGCGCCGGTTCATCGCGTCACGGACTTTCCGTAAACCTCGATCGTCGCGACATCGATCCACCCGCCCGGCCCGTGCCCGCTGCCCGGCACCAGATCGACGAAGCCAATCTCGTCGACCTTGCTCAGATCGGGTTTCTCGACGAAGTTGCCCTTCGTGACGACCGCGTTGATGTCGACGTGCAGCCATCGGAGGTCGGCGAGCGAGAAATCGCTCTGCAGCCAGTCGAGGGTCGACCCATCGATGTGATCGCCGACGAGCCACGTCCCGTCGGCCAGCCTCACGATGGGCCTCACCTGGTGGAAGCCCGACACCTTCGTCACCCATCGAATCCGCGCGAGGCCGCTCAGGTCCCCGTAGTTGCGCTTGTCGCGCAACGTGGCAGCGCACGGGGTCGTACAGAGTCCGGTCCACAAATGAACCGGGTTGTTGTCGTCCTGCGCGCTGCCGGTCATCAGCATGTCTTTGCCGTACAACTTCAACTCGAGATTCGGGTTCGAGAGCGCCTCGGACGGGTTCACCGGATGCTCGCCGCCGGCGGCTGTCTGTTTCCATTCTTCGCGGAAAAACAACGGCGGCCGCGTGATGCGCGGCGGAGCCGCGCCGCGGCCGCGGGCCGGTTCCTGGCCCGTCAGCCGCGCTGCCGAGGCCGACAAGGCCAGCACGGCCGCTGCGAGCATCCACGATCCGCGTGCGCGCATGAGCGGTCTCCTTCAGTCACTGACGGAGCGCATAGACGAACAAAACGCTGCCCGCGGCGATCGCCACATATTGACGGCCGCCGACGGCGAAGGACATCGGTCCCGCCGATACCTGGCCGCCGACATTCCCGGTCCACAGGCGTTCGCCCGTACGCGCGTCGAGCGCGAAGAAGTAGCCCTCGCGGCCGCCCGCGAAGACGAGACCCGATGCCGTCGACAGAATGCCGCTGTCGGTGACGTCGGCCATCTTGAACTGCCACTTCAGCTCGCCGCTCCTCGCGTCAAACGCCTGGATCGCACCCCATCCCTCCTGCGGCGTGCGCGTGTTGACGTTCCCCGGGGCCGTTCGCAGTGCCGGCACCGTCATGGTCGGGAATCGCCCGACGTACTGGTTGCCTTCGCGGTACTCGACCGGCGCCTTCGTGTACGTCGAATACGTGTCCATCCAGCTGGGAATGTAGAAATAGCCCGTGCGCGGGCTGTAGGACGGCGAGTACCAGTTCGTGGCGCCCTGATTGTTGGGATAGACGAGCGTTCCTTCCGCCGTCGCGTTGAGCAGCCGTTTCGGCACCCCGTTGTCATCGATCGCTTCGGCCCAGTTGACGCGGACAAACGGCTTCCCGCGCAGAAACTCGCCTGTCGCACGATCGAGCACGTACCAGAAGCCGTTGCGATTCGCCCAGAGGATCACCTGGCGCGGACGCCCCTGCCATTCGATATCGGCCAGCACCGGCACCTGCGTCGAGTCGTAGTCAAACTCGTCATGCGGCGTGAACTGGTAATGCCACTTCAACTGGCCCGTATCGGGGTTCAGTGCGACCACCGAGTCGGTGTAGAGATTCGAGCCGGGGCGCGGATCCGCGTTCCAATCCGGACCAGGATTGCCCGTCCCGAAGTACAGAAGGTTGAGATCCGGATCGTACGATCCGGTGACCCAAATCGAACCGCCGCCGTGCTGCCACGCGTCGTCGTTTGGCCACGTCTCGTGACCGGCCTCACCGGGACCAGGCACGGTGTTGAAGCGCCAGACTTCCTTTCCCGTCTTCGCCTCGAACGCCGCGATGAAACCACGGATGCCGTACTCGCCGCCGGCCGGGCCGATGATCACTTTGTCGTTGATGACCAGCGGCGCGACGGTCAACGAGTAGCCGAGTTCCGGGTTCGCCAGCGCGACGTCCCAGATTGGCTTTCCGATCTTGGCGTCGATCGCAATCAGATGCCCGTCGATCGTCCCCATGAACAGTGTGTCGCCGAGAATGGCGAGCCCCCGGTTGACGCGCCCGCAGCAGACGCGGGCGAGCGGCGACACTCGCGGCGAGTACATCCAGTACATCCGCCCGGTCGCGGCGTCGAGCGCAACGACGTGGTTCGGCGCGAGTACGGTGTACAGGATGCCGTCCACCACCAGCGGCGTTGCTTCGAATTTTTCCGTCGCCTCCGCGGGACCGCGCGTCTGAAAGACCCATTGCAACTCGAGGTTCCGCACGTTGGCCGGGGTGATCTGCGTCAGCAGGCTGTAGCGACGGCCTGCCAGATCCCCGGAGTACGTCAGCCAGTTCTGCGGCTCGCGATCGGCGTGCAGCAGACGATCGAACGTCACCTGCTGGGCCTGGACCATCGTTCCCGCGATCAGCGCAAGGGAGGCGGCGAGACGCACCCTCATGGCCGGAATCCTTTCAGCGAGACGAGATACGCGACCAGATCGTCGAGTTCCGCCGCCGTCAACTTGTCGCGATACGACGGCATCGGGGACGTCTTCACGAAGGTGAAGTCCTGCAGCTCCGATCGCGGCAGCGTCACGAGCCGTTCGCTCCGGTCGAGAAGCTGAACCGTGAACGTATCCTGATTCAGCAGCCGCCCGCTCACCTTCGCGCCGCTCCTGGTCGTCGCCTCTACGAAGCGGTTGCCGGGACGCACGAGGGCGCTTGGATCGGTCAGTTTCTGCTGCAGCTCGCCGATCGGACGAATCGTGCCAATCTCGGTCAGGTCCGGAGCCAGACGCGGACCGCTCGCGCCGACGCGATGGCACGTCGCGCACTGCCCCTTGCCGTCAAAGATCTGCTTTCCTGTCGCTGCGTCGCCGCGCGCGATCGACGTGCCGCCGCGACCGGATCCGGCCGCCGGCGCCGCGCTGCGCAGAAACGCCACGATCGATCCCGCCTGCGCATCTGAAAAACTGCTGGGTGGCATCGTCGTTCCCGGAATGCCCGCCTGGATGATGCGGATGATCTCGACGTCATTCGTCGCGCGCCGGAACTCTCCGCGCTGCAGTTCGATGCCCGGCACCATGTCGCCGCTGGGTCCATGACAGCCGGCGCAGCTCGATTGATACAGGCGCGCGCCGTTCTCGACATCGGCCTGCGTGTAGCTGTGCGGCTGCGCGCCGGCGGTCGCCGCCGCAAGCGAGATGCAGAGGAATCCGATGGTCCTCTTCATCGCGTCCCTCCGCCGGCGAATTGTAATGTAGTCTTGCTGCCATGCGGCATCGAACGCTCGGCCCCGGACTCACCGTCTCGTCGCTGGGGCTTGGGTGCATGGGGATGTCGCAGAGTTACGGGCCGCCCGATGACGTCGAGTCGATCCGGACGCTGCACCGGGCAATCGACCTGGGCGTCACGCTCATCGACACGGCCGACGTCTATGGCCAGGGCGCCAACGAGAGGCTGGTCGGCCGTGCCATTCACGATCGCCGGGCCGAAGTCGTGCTCGCGACCAAGTTTGGCCTGGTGCCGCCGCCCGGCGGCGGTCTGGCGATCGATGTAGACGGCCGGCCCGAACGCGTGCGGGGCTGCTGCGATGCGAGCCTCCAGCGCCTCGGCATCGACGTCATCGATCTGTACTATCTGCACCGCGTGGATCCCCGCGTGCCAATCGAAGAGACCGTCGGCGCGATGGCGGAGCTGGTC
>JBPYEE010000620.1:0-3708 GCA_051985095.1 Vicinamibacterales bacterium
GCTCGTCTCGCTGAAGAACCGTTACCGAAAGTCTGGTCTGTCAGGTCGCCGCACCAAGCGCGAGTGCAGAACAATGAGGTCGTTTTCTCGACGATTGTGCCGCTTCGAAAGCGTTCACTGTGGTTGATCCAGCGAAAAATGAAGGAACATCGGTGTTCACGCCTCTGCTATAACTGCCGTCGCCCCGGCCGTAGACGCCTATGCAACCAGATCGTCGGTGCGCTGGCCGAGCGGCGCCGTGATGGAGCTTCGCGGCGTTACGTTCGTGACGGCGGGCGTTCCGGGTGCGCGATCGCAGACGTCGTCCAGGCGATGAACTTCGGGGCGTCCGTTTGAAAGAACTCGTTGAACGTCTGGAACGTGAACCCGGCGCCAGTGACGATCTTCGCGATCGGCCTATTGAGGTTGCACCCGCCCAATATCAATCGGTTGAAGGCGTTCATCCGCTGCTGCCATCGTTGAACCCCGGCATCCGGCGCAAGGCCGTGCTCAAGCAGCAGATATTGTCCATCGGGCTTGAGCACTCGGCGGATCTCGCTTAAGGCGCGATTCACGTCTCCGACCGTGCACAGTACGAACGTCGTCACGACCGTGTCGAACGCGGCATCGTCGTAGGGAAGGCGATTGTCCCCCGGGCCGAGTGCAAATTCGCTCGTCATGGGAGCGGCGCCAAGGCGCTGCCGAGCAAGCCTCGCCACACCTGGGTTTGGGTCCACGCCCACGAGATGGGTGACCGCCGAAGGGTAATGGGGTACGTTGAGCCCAGTTCCGAAGCCGATCTCCAGCACGCGTCCGCGGGCTGGTGCCAAGGCGGCCTTTCGCAGGCGCACGGTCTCGGCGCGCGTCATCAATTTGTCGAGCAGAGTTGGAAGGATGCGTCGTTCGTAGAAGCCCATGAGGACCTCAGACTGAGAGTCGGAAACAGCTCGGTTTGGTGCAGACTTTAGCACGCACCTGTCCTCCATGAAGGTCGCCGAACTCTCGCCCACTGTCTACGCCGGGTTTGACGTGTCACGTCACCGCGGGACAACCATAGTGAACACGGGACGGCCAGCGCCGCTGAAGGTTCAGATGGTTCTGAATCGTCATCGCCCGGCGCTTGCAGCCGCCGCATTTGAAGTACCGACCGCTCGGTTCCTGGCGTTGCCTGGCGATCGCGAAAACACCGAAACGCCGGCCGCGTCGCACAGCCCGATCGGTTCGAACTCGTGAGCCGTCGGTTTTCGCAACGGAACATCGACAACACGAGTCAGCTGATCCGAAGGCGTCGACGTCGATGACGCCCGCCGCTGATCGCGTTTGCGGGACGCGGAGTCCGTAAATTCGCCCAATTTGGCCCGATTCGGGCGTTCAGGAGGCTAGCCTTGAGTATGATCATATTGTAGTGCATACTTTGAGTATGCGAGTCGCAGAACGTGTGACAGTAACGCTGCGCAGCGATCTCCTCGAGGAGATCGATCGAGTCGAGCGCAACCGAAGCCGGTTCATCGCAGAGGCGGTGGAGCACGAGCTTCAGCGACGCCGTCGCGAGGCCCTGCTTCAATCGGTCGCGAATCCGCATCCGGAAACAGCGGAATTGGCGGATATCGGCATTGGCGATTGGGTTAAAGACCTGCCAGCGGAAAACGACCTCGTCGATTTGTCGACTGGTACGGCCGTGCGTTGGGTCGAGGGGCGCGGGTGGGTTGAGGAGACGCGATGACGGTGGATCGTGGCACCGTCGTGTTAGTGGAACTCGATCCAACCGCTGGCCACGAGCAGCGTGGCGTTCGGCCGTGCATTGCGGTCAGTGATCCCGCCGTCAACGCCGAACAACGGTTTCCACTGATTGCTGTCGTGCCGGTGACCGGAACTCTTGGCACCGGCGCGCTGTACCCCGCCCTGAGGCCAGGCGCGAGCGGCCTCGTCAAGGAATCATCGGCCCTCATCGATCATCTCCGAGCCATCGACAAGCGGCGGATCCGTCGGATCTTTGGCCACGTGTCTGCGATCGAACTCGCCGCGATCGATCAGGGCCTCGGCCTTTTTCTGGGCCTCGGCACGACGCAGTAGCGGGGCGAGATACATTCGCAAAGACGAATATCTCGGGAGCCTGAGGGCCGGACCGCTGGGGTCTCGTTCACATATCGTGATTGTTCATTATTAATGAACATGCTATTATGTTGAACATGGCTCGGCTGGACGTACCGCCTGATCTCGACCCGTACCGGCCCATTCTCCACAAGTGGATGCCGAAGGCCGAGATCCGTCTGGCCGGAAAGGCTTTGGCTCGTTTCGATGGCCTCGTTACCTGGAAGACGGAAGGCCGCACGGTCCGGTACCTGGTGGAGGAAAAACGGCACCTGCGGAACCAGGACATTGGTGTCGTTATCGAGCAGTTGAACCGCCGCCGAGACGACCTGCCTCGCGATCACGTCGGTGACAGAGTCTTGCTCCTCGCGCCGCATGTCCGTGTGCAACAGGCCGTCGCCCTCGAACGCGCGGAGATCGACTATGTCGACCTCGCAGGTAATGTTCACTTACAAGCACCTGGCTTGTTCGTTCACGTTGAAGGGCGAAAGCTCCCTAAGGAGCCGATTGTCGCTCCAGGCCGACCCCAAAAGGGGTGGATCAAAGCAGTCATGGCCATGCTCATTCGGCCGGACCTCGTGAACGCGCCATACCGGACTCTCGCTGATCAGGCTGGGGTGGCGCTGGGCACGATTGCTGGATGCATGACCGATCTCGCTAGACGGGGCCTCCTGCTTGATGGCAAGGACGGCGGACGAAGAATCGCCGATCGGCAGGCGCTCGTCGCCCTCTGGGTGCAGGCCTACACGGAGGGACTTCGCCCGAAGCTGAGAGAGAGGCGGTTTCAGGTTCGCGCTGATGATAAGCAGACGATCTGGACGCGGCTGCAAACATTCCTCACGCAGCGCAAACAGGCATGGGCGTTGACCGGTGCGGACGCGACTGAACGACGTACGCATTTCTTTCGCGCAGAGGAGACGGAAATCTACGCGCCTGTGCGCGTTCTGGAAGACCGTGAAATCCAGAAGGCTCTCGTGGCCCAACCTGCCACGCGCGGCGGAAACCTCGTGGTGATCGAACCGCCTGGTCCTCTCGCGATCCCGGAAGCAGCCCAGACCGCCGTTCGAGTAGCTCCGGCTCTGTTGGCCTACGCTGAGTTGCGATATCGAGGCACCGGGCAGGCTCTCGAAGCAGCTGAGATGCTGTTGCCCACGTTACTCGGCGATGCCACGCATTGAACCCGGCCTGATTCCGGTGGTGACGGATCTGGAACGCGCGCTGCGGGAACTCCGAATTTCGTACGGAGTTATCGGCGCTCTGGTCCCGGAACTCCTGCTTGACGCTCGACCGCCGCGGATGACCAACGACGCCGACGTGACCGTCATCGCCGAGAGCCTCGAAGACTTCGAGGCTCTGAAGGATCGCCTTGGCGCCTATGGCTTCACACGTACGCGTCTCCCGCACCGCATGCGACATCGCGAAAGCGGTCTGATTGATATCCTGCCGTTCAGCAAAACGATCGCTCCAAACGCACGTCTCCAACTCGACGACGGATTCGTGTTCAATGTTGCGGGATTCGATCAGGTCGTTCCCAACGCGATTTCGACGCAAGTCGAAGGTGGACCCGTCCTTCCGCTTACGCCGTTGCCGCTATACGCGCCGCTGAAACTCGTCGCCTTCAGTGATAGGAAAGAGCCC
>JBPYEE010000621.1:0-7412 GCA_051985095.1 Vicinamibacterales bacterium
GTCCGAGCATGTCCGACGGATCCTACGCGACCGCGACGAGCGATTCGCGACCGGGGCTCACCGATTGCTGCGAATAACCGCCAAAACCGGCCGGGATCGATTAATTGCGGACGACACCGGCCAAAAAACGGATGATTGTGGTGTGCTGACACCGCGATCAGCGCCCCACTCTTTTCGGCCATAATCCAGGCGAAAGTCTCCGCGAGTTCCTGAAGGCGTTCCGGCCGATGTGGATGCGGCCCCGTTGTTTTTGGATGCAATACGCAGACGCTAGACTTCCTCGCTCAGTGAGAAAGGCGGCGTAGTGGTCAAAACTGCGTTTACGGCAGCGACACTTGCGTTCGCGTTACTAGGGTCAGCGCCGACGGAGTTTGTCGAGCTGGACATCGTTGCACTGGACCGGCAAAACGAACCAATAACCAACCTTGCTCAGAACGACTTCGAGGTCAGGGATGGTGGGACCCGAGTCACCATCCAGTCCTTCCGGCCCGTAACTGCGCGTGGTCTGGGCGTCGACGACGAACGATCAGTGGTCCTGCTCATGGACGATGTGGGTATTCCTCGCTCCGGCACCACGCCGATGCAGCAGATCGCCCGCGTGTTGCTGTCGCCGACGCGCCTCGCCGACGAGATTGCGGTCGTACGGCTTTCACGGCCACGCGACGAGCCGTTCGGCGACGTGGAGAGTGCGCGGGAGCGCATCGAACAGTACCGTGGCGACGCGATCCCATTCTCCTCGCGCGACACGCCGGAGGCTGTACTGCAGACGGTCGCCCGTATTGCGGCGTCACTCGAACCCGTCGAACATCGGCGGAAGGCACTCATCTGCCTCGGGGGGGTGGCAGTCTGCAACCCTCCCGAGCCGGTCACTGGGTCGACCGATGCATTCAGGAAGGCATGGACCGCCGCCATGTCCGCCGCCGCTCGCGCGAACCTAAGCGTGTACGAAGTCGATCCGTTTGGCCTCACGCAATCATCACGTGTCGCCGGTACCGGGCTCGTCCAACTAACAGGCGGGGACCTGCTCCGAAACTCGAACGACTTTCGCATGGCCACCATCCGAATTTGGGATGAGGCGAGCCAGTATTACCTGGTCAGCTATTCAGCCGCGCCGTCCGGCCCCGAGCTGCGCACCATCGACGTAAGAACTACGCGCCGCGATGTAAATGTACGTGCTCGGCGTTTCAGGTAACACGCCGCTCACGTAGCTGACGGATGGACCGACAACAGCTGCCGACAACAAGAGTTGCGGCTGGGGGCGAGTTCTCTGTCCATCACCGCAAAACGATGCCGTGCTGAATGGCTACGCCACTGGATGTCTCGCTGTCGGAGACCAAGCGCTGGAGCAGCGCGACGATCCCGAACAACACGACGCCGGCAACAAACACCGTATCCAGGTGTTGGGTCCACGGCGTCGGCGCCGCCCGATAGCTGTGGTCCGCAAAAACAATTGGTCGCGGTAGGAGTGACGCGATGAACCGCGACGACCATATGGTGGCCACGCCCCCGAACAGCACACCCACGCCGATCAGTGACAGCGTTCGGCCGAGCACCAACCAGATGACATGGTGCGCGTCCGCTCCGAGCGCCATCCGAATTCCGATTTCACCGCGTCGTCTGGACACGGAATAGGCGGTGACGCCGTATAGCCCAAGCGCCGCGATAACCAAGGCCAAACCGCTGAAGAAACCCGACAGAATCGCGATCAGTTCATCCCGCGCCAGCGCCGCCCGCGTTTGTGCGGCTAGGGGCTGGAAACGCAAGGCCAGATCAGGATTGAACGCCGTCAGCAGCGCAGTCAGATCCCGCGTGAGCGCTGCAGGCGATCCCGTCCCGGCACGGACGGCCACGTAGAAATTCGTGATCTGGATCGGGCCTTCACGCTGAGCCAGCGGCAGGTATAGCAGTTGCAACGGTGGATCTCGAATGGAATAGACGGCGCTGTCCGCCATGATGCCGACAATCGTCGGCGAACTGATCGGGAACTCTGCCATCCCGCTTAGAAGAACAGGTGGACGCTGGCACCGAGGGCATTTCCAGTTGGAAAGAAACGTCGCACAAATGCCTCGTTGACAATCATCACCGGAGGGCTATTCAGCGTTTCGTGGTCGTTAATTGACCGCCCTGCCAGCAGTGGCGTTCCGAGTGATTCGAGCCAACCGGGCGTGACGAAGTTCGAACGCGAAAACAGGTTCGGATCACGGCGGGTTTCAGCACCTGGAACGCGAACCAGTATCTGATCTGGTGCCGGCGGGAACAGCGGCGGCGGGGCAAGTGCGCCTCCTGCCTGCTTGACGCCCGGCGCGGCGGAGGCGGCGACCACGAGCTGGTGGTAGAAGAGGTTGCGGTCAGCGGCCGGAGTGGTCGGCGCGGTCACCGTAATTGCGAGTACGTGTTCTTTGTCGAAGCCCACCGACGTCGCCGCTAGTGACTCGAAGGTCCGCGTCAGCAGTCCCGCCCCCGCTACTAACATCAAAGACAGCGCCACTTGGGCGATCACCATCACGTTCGGGAGGCGGCCAAGACGTGCACCGATCCGACCACTCCCTTTGAGCGCGTCGATTGGCGCGATCTCCCTGGCTCGAAGCGCTGGCACGAGACCGAACAGCATGGTCGTCATGACCAGCAGGCCCAGCGCAAATCCGGCGGTACGCCAATCGAGCGATAGATTCAGCACAACCGGGTTCGATGAGGTGGACACTTGAGAAACGATCGCGTGACCGGCCATTGGTGCCAGGATCAGCGCCACGCCCGTGCCGAGCAGTGACAACAGTCCGCTCTCGAAGAACAGCTGTCGTGCCACGCGCCATCGGGGTGCCCCGAGCGCCACTTGCACGGTGAACTCATGGCGCCGTGCGAGACCGCGGGCGAGCATCAGATTCGCAATATTCGCGCACGCGACAAGCAAGACCAGCACGACGACGGCCAGCAGAATCAACAAGGGCCGTGAAAACTGTCGTCGGAGCACTGACTGGCCGGTGCCCGCAGGCGTCAGGCGAAACGGCGCGTTGAGAAACTCGTCGACGTGAAACGCTCGGGGCATTGATCCGGCCCCGAATGTGTGGCTGCACGGCGCGCAACGCCGCGGATGCCGCGGCGAGCGACTGCTCACGCTTCAGTCTGATCATCACGTTCAGGAACTGGCTATCGTCGCTGAATGGGATGGCGGGAAGAATTAAGGGCTCCGTTCGAATTGGCAACATCAGGTCAACCGTCCGGCCGACCTCCAGGCCGAAGAACTCAGGCGGCGCCACCCCAACCACCGTCACAGGAATGCGTTCGATCGTGATCGGTCTGCCAATGATGCTGGCCGAACCAGCGAAGCGTCGCTGCCAGAGTTGGTAGCTGATCACGACGGTTGGGCCGTAGCTGCCGCCGCCGGGCACATCGTCTTCCGGCGTAATCGTCCGACCGATAAACGCGCGTACGCCCAGGGTCGAGAAGAAGTCGCCGCTCACCCACATCCGGTCGACGATCTCGTTCTGCCCCGTGATGCTCAGGCCGGCCTTGCTGCAGCAGTTGTACGCCAGTGCACCGTCGCTGACCTCGCGGTGCTTGCGGATCTGGTCGAAGGTCGCATAGCTGAACGTGGACGGGCCATTCGCCGTATCCAGTCCCACTGACACGTTGGCGAGCTGCTGTGGGTCCGTGACCGGGAGCGACCGCAACAGCAAGCCGTCAACGAGAGAGAAGATCGCGGTATTTGCTCCGACGCCAAGTGCGAGCGTGAGAATCGCAACCGCCGCGAAGCCCGGCGATTTCCGCACCCCCGCACCGAATAACGAAGATCCTGAATAAGGGCGTCCATCGAGGGTCAGTCTACGCGCGTTCCTGGACGATCTGAACGAGGAATGCTCATGGGAACTCTTGCGCAGTTCAACCGAGTTGAATGAATTACGTGTCGCCTTAGTTCGATCGGAGCTCTTCTGCAGGGTCGCGTGTCGCGGCACGGTGCGCTGGGATCAGGCTGCCACCGACGCCGACCGGGATCATCACCGCGGTGCCTCCGACGAGCGCGACGGGATCGTGCGGCGACGTCTCCACGAGGAAGTGGCCGACGACGCGACCCGATACTTGTGCAACAAGCAGTCCGACGCCTGCGCCGGCCGCGCTCGACACGAACCCGTCCCGCACCACGTGACGCCGCAACCGGCCAGCTGTTGCTCCGAGGGCCGTTCGGATCCCAAGCTCTCGTTGGCGGAGCGATGCAACCAGAGACATCATTCCAGCGAGGCCGATCGCCGCCAGGCCCGCCGCAACGATCCCAAATCCCGTTGAGCATCCGCCATCGACGGCAGCGCTGAACTCGAAGACCTCTCACCAGGTTCCGATCACTCGCCTAACCGTGGGACTGTGACATGAGGGCACGCAGGGCGTATAGGGTATCGCCAGTATTTCCGGACCAAAAAGACTGGAGGGCGGTGTCGACCACGGTGCCACGTGCCATCGTAAGCGTCGGGGCCGTGCATGAAGCTGATTGTGTTCGCCGCTGTCCTGCTGGGTGTCGCCACACCCTTGTTCGCGCAAACGGCCGGATGGACCCTGCAATTCAGTGCTGGTGCGGCGGCACCGACCAGCGATATCTCGTCGCGGCTCTCGACGGGTTGGGGTCTCGACGTCGGCGCCGGATATCGGTTCACGGGCTGGTTTGATGTACTCGGTGAATTCGGATTTGCGGGCATGGGCGTCCCCAGCTCCGTACTGCAAGAGCTGCAGGCGCCCGATGGACACGGCCGGATCTTCAGTCTGAACCTCGAACCGGAGGTCCGATTTCCGCTGACTCGGCGCTTCTCGGGATTTGTCCACGGCGGTGTCGGATGGATCCACCGCACGGTCGAGCTCACGATGCCCACAGTGCAACAACTTGATGTTTTCGATCCGTTCTACGGAGATGTCCCGGAGCAGGTTGTCACAGATCAAGTGTTGAGCAGTACGACGAGAAATGCGCTCGGCAGTGACTTTGGTGGTGGGGTTGCGCTTCCAATTGGAGCCACCGGTGCCGAGGTGTTCGTGGACCTGCGCTACTACTACGCGCCCACCAGCCCGCGCGTTACGGCGATGATTCCCGTCCTTTTCGGCATCCGCTACACCGCATCGTCGAAATGACGTCGTTCAGCCGCACTCCAGGTCGGGGTCGAATCCGCGGTGATGCAAGCCATGCGACTGACGAACGGTAAGATTACGGCATGACCCCAAAGCACTGGTCCTTAGCACAGTGGGTCGACGACCAAGGGCTGTCCAGGGCCGCTGGGCCGACCGTACGGGTGGCCCTGCTGCTGGGGTTTGGCGTGACGCTCGGAATCTGGTTGTTCACAGGTTATTTCTTCACTCGCCGGGTCGCCGACGTCGAAACGCGCTCGGCTGCAATCAATACGCGTTACGTCCATGCCCAGGAGTTGTTGTCCACGGCGCGCGCGCAGATCCTCCTCGGCTCTGTCTACATTCGTGATGCACTGCTCGACCCCGATCCGTCGACGGCGCAGGATTACCGACGCCGTCTCGATGAGACGTGCGATGCCGCAGATCGGGCGCTGAATGAGTATGTCCCGGTGCTCGATCTGGATGCCGAACGCACCCGGGTTGAGGGGTTGCGGCGGGAGATCGCCGATTTTCGCAGCACGATGGTGCGGGTACTCGCAACCGACAGCCACCAATGGCCGCAGGATGCTCGGTATCTGATTCGGTCCCAAGTCGTTCCGAAGCGTGAACTCGTTATCCGCGTGTCGGAGGAAGTCCAGGCGCTGAATCGAAGTGCCTTCGTCCATGAACAAGCGGACGTTGCCGACATTTACGGCGCAGCGCAGAGGCGCATGTGGGAAACACTCGGTGTGGGGCTCGCGGCATCGTTCGGCGTCGGTCTGCTCGCAGTGATGTACGCTGGCGGTCTGGAGGATCGTTTGAGGAAACAACGTGCGCGAGATGTCCAAAACACGCGCGACCTCCAGCAGCTCTCTGCAAAGTTGATTACCGCGCAAGAAGAAGAGCGGCGTAGTATCGCACGCGAGCTTCACGACGAAGTCGGTCAGGTGCTCACGGCAATCAAGGTCGACCTCGCAATCGCTCAGCGGACGATTGATTCTGTTGGTGGACCGCCCCGTCTGCTCGACGACACACGATCGATGACGGATGGCGCCCTCGCAACCGTTCGAGATCTGTCGCATCTCCTGCATCCATCGGTGCTGGACGATCTCGGATTACCGGCGGCCATCGAATGGTATTCCCGAGGATTCGGCACACGACACCGAATCTCAGTGGACGTACTCCATGAACATATGGACCAACGCCTCACGCCCGATATCGAATTGGCCGTTTATCGCATCGTTCAAGAGACGCTGACGAACGTCGCCAAGCACGCACGTGCACAGAGTTGCCGCGTCTACCTCCAGCGCTTGCCGACCACCGTCCTCGTGACCGTTGAAGATGATGGTCTCGGGTTCGAGGCGTCTGGAACCAGTCAGAATGGCGAACGACCGGGCTTGGGATTGATCGGCATCCGCGAGCGGGTCGTCGAGCTTGGCGGCACGATGCGAATCGACAGCACGCGCAACAAGGGTACGCGGGTAACAGTGGAACTTCCCGCACGCCGGCGCGCCGCCTCGAGTGAGGCGAACGCTGCTGATGAATCATCCGTTGTGGCGGTGGCCTCACTTGGAGCGGTGCGCGATGGCTAGGATTCGGATTCTGCTGGGCGACGATCACACGCTGGTTCGACAGGGATTTCGAAAGATTCTTGAAGAGCGGCCAGATTGGGAAGTCGTCGCCGAGGCAAGCGACGGTAGAGATGCGGTCCGTCAGGCCCTGGCCGCCAGACCAGATATCGCCATTCTGGATGTCGGCATGCCCCTGTTGAACGGCATCGAAGCGACGCGGCAAATCGTTCAGCACACGCCGAATACCCGGGTTTTGATTCTCAGCATGCATTCCGCCGAAGCCTACGTCATCCAGGCACTCAAGGCCGGCGCCCGCGGCTACCTGCTCAAAGATTCGGCCGACGTCGAACTGATCCGCGGCGTCGCGGCAATAGCGGCGGGCAAATCATTCTTCAGCCCAGCTGTCTCGAAGATCATGCTCGACGACTACGTACGTCGTCTCACGGAGAAAGGGATTAGTGATCGGTACGACTCGCTCTCAGAACGTGAACGAGAGATTTTCCAGCTGATCGCCGAGGGCCACAGCAATAAGGAAATTGCCGACCTGCTGTCGCTCAGCCCGGCAACTGTTGAAACACATCGTGCTCACATCCTGGAGAAGCTCGACGTCCACAACACGGCGGAGCTCGTCTTGTACGCGGTGCGTCGAGGCGTCATTTCATAATCCACGCGACGTCACAATCCCCAGCAACTTCCCCTTCGTGTGGTTGCCGCTAACGTTTGTCAGAACGTCGACTAATGACCGACGCTCGCTGATCGTGC
>JBPYEE010000622.1:0-2512 GCA_051985095.1 Vicinamibacterales bacterium
GATATCCAGGGATATCTCGTCCAGAAACTCTCGGGACAGAAATTCGGCGAGTATCTCGAGGAACACGTGACCGGTCCGATCGGGATGACCGATACGGCGTTCTACGTCGCCCCCGACCGCAAGTCGCGATTTACGGAGGTCTACCACTGGGATAGCAGGCAGAACGGACTGGTCATGAATGCGTCACGGGGCGGTCGCGGCGGATTCGAGGATCCGACGCGGCTCGAATCGGGTGGCGGCGGCCTCGTCTCCTCGACCCACGATTACGCGCGCTTCTGCCAGATGCTGCTCAACAAGGGCGAGATCGCGGGCAGGCGAATTCTGAAGGCCGAAACCGTCAAGCTGATGACCGAGAATCACATTGGCGGCCTGCACGTAGCGGTCGACGGTACGAGACCGCAGCCGGGAGCGGAAGCCGTTCGATTCGGCCTCGATTTCGCGGTGTACGTCGATCCGAAAGCCGCAAACCTTCCGTACGCCAACGGGACGTTCTATTGGGGCGGCGCGGCCGGCACCTGGTTCTGGGTCGATCCCGTCAACGATCTGGCATTCATCGGAATGATCCAGATGCAAGGTGGCAACCGACCCGGGGGGCTGAACTTCCGCGCCGACTCGGCCAGACTGGTGTACGCCGCGTTGGCGCCGACCGGAACGAAAACTCTGGACCGCTAGCGCGTTGCGCTCTCGCGTGACCTGCGTTGCCTCAAGGAGGCGCATCGTGAAGAAGGTGTTGTTCGCCCTGCTCAGCGTGGGATTGGTCTCGAGCGAAGGAATGGCCGGGCAGTCGACGCGACAGTCGATTCAGGGCGTTTGGCGAATTGTGGAAGCGACGATCACCGGGCCTGCCGCCCGCGCGATCCCGTTCGCCGACCGACCGAACCTGACCATCATCACCGCCAGGCACTACAGCCGGGTCGAAGTGCAGGCCGATGGGCCGCGACCGATTCTGGCGGATGTGGCCAAGGCGAGCGCAGACGAGCTACGCGCCGTGTGGGGACCGTTCGTCGGCGAAGCCGGGACATATGAGGTAACACCCGGCAATCTGATCACGATGCGACCAATCGCTTCGAAGAACCCTGCGGTAATGGGCCCAGGGATCTTCATCACCTACGCGTACAAACTCGACGGCGACACGCTGTCGTTGACGCAACAACGAAATCAGAACGGACCGTTCGCGAATCCGTTCACGCTCAAGCTGGTGCGCGTCGAGTGAAGCGCGCTGTTCGGAGAGAACCGGGCGACCGCCCTGTCTCGATGAAATAGCGCTCGACGCGCCGAGCGAATCAATCGACACGGAACTCGACACGGCCGATCGCAAGGAAATGCCGATGGACGGGAGTGTCCGGCGACCGGTTGCACCGACTGTTCGATCAGGGTTATGTGACGGTCAGAGTACCGCCTGGACGTGAAGTCACTGCATTCCTCAGTTCTCACGCGCGCGTTATATATCGATTGTGTGTGCGAAGAAGTGGCGAAGTGGCCGATCGAATTGATCGTGAAATCCGATCGACCACCCAGATCGCGGACACGAGACGACTGCGTGCTAATTGCAGGTACCACCGACGCCGCGTACCGAGCTCACCCTCAGTGCCCGGCTCGTCAGCAGGCCGGTCGCGGCAACGCGCTTGCCGACTTGCATCTGTAGCCCCTGCGGATCCGGAGGTTCAACGAGCACGACCGGCGCCGATCGCTTCTTCAGAAACCCGGTGCGCCAGCTGCGCGACTTCGGCGCCTCGACCCCTTCGGTGTCGGTCAAGCGAAACCCATCCTCGTTAACGTTGATTTCCAGGCAACCGATGATCGTCACAGCCGGCGAGCCCACGCTGACTGTTGTTGTGGACGCGGCTGTTGGTGCGGCGGTGATCGGTTCGGGCACACCGAGCACCGCCGCGGAGCTTTCGTTGTCAGAGGCGGCGGCGAGCGGCGTTTCGGTCCCGATGAGCGTCGCTGATTTCGAGGGTTCGGCGGTTCGAGTCTTGTCAGTCCTCAACACCGCTGCCTTTTTGGACGGCGGTGAGACGGTGAGCATCACAGCTTCTGACGAAACCGGAACAAGCGCAGACGTCGCTGGCGCAGCCGGTGCCGGCGCCAAAATCGGTGCCGCGGCCGTGGGTTCGACTGGCTTCTGCTGACCGCCTTCGGGCGCATGTGCGCCTTGCTCCGTCGAGCGGCGCGGAAATGCCAGCACCGCGACGACGAGGAGAGCGACTCCGGCCACTGCGAACCTTCCTTGCCGTGTCATTCGCCTGGCCGGCTTTGGTGATGGACGGGGCGCCGGAGACGTGGCCGGCGGCGTAACGTTTTCGTCAGAAGACTTTGCTGTGGACATCGTGAATACCTCACCTAGGTGGCGTCGCCAGCACCGGCTCCGTCACCTTGCGCCGGATTGGACCTGCACCATTCGCCGCGCCGGGCGGCCGCCCGCGTGTGAAAACGTGCGCGGAACGCAACGGCGGCGCGAAGCGGCAAACGCCTGGTTCATGTTCTGAGACCGTGACGCAATGCGCGCAAG
>JBPYEE010000623.1:0-3674 GCA_051985095.1 Vicinamibacterales bacterium
TCCGGCGCGAGTCGGTGATGCAGGTGACGAGGCGACACGGTGATGACAATCTCCGGCGTCACGCCCACCGATGCTTCGATCAAATGGCCGCCGTGCGCGGTTGCGTCAGCGTGCGGGCGCCGAAGGCGTGGTGGAGGGCGGAACAGAAACGACGGCTGCCGGCGGCAACGGGGCGGCGCGAGCCGCGAACCGTAACGTGACGTGACGTGACGTGGCGTGGCGCGCGCACCACGGCATCGGCGACCGTCGTCCAAGTTGGAGGGACTGCAGTCCTGCCGCGGTCGCCGACAACCCGCGCGACCCATCGCGTTCACCGAGCGGCTGTTGACTCGCCGGACGCCGGCTGAGCACCACATTCCCCGCGAAGAGGCTGTCGTACTCCCGTTGCTGCCGTTCGGTTTGATCGGATCCTCGATGCCCGGATCGACGGCGCGCCTGCAATTCACGATGGTGCCGTCGACGAGCGTCTTCTCGTTATTGCCCTCCGCACCGCTGAATGGCGCGCCCGGCCCGTCCACTTCTGGCTGTCGGAGCCGTGCCATTCGGTCGAATGTTCGCGCGCCGGCTGCGCTTACAGCCAGCCTTCGATCAGGGACGAGAGCAGTCTGTTCGATGCAGCGTGTCCACCGAAAGCCGCGATCCTCACGTCCTCGGAGCGGGAAGTGCTCTCGGCCGCGCGGCTGCTCGGGCCGAATAGTGTCCTGCTGACCGGGGATCGTGCCAGCATGTCCACATTAAAAGTACAGGACCTCAGCTCGTTTGATGTGCTGCATTTTGCCGTTCACGCATTCGCAGACCCGAAATTTCCTGAAGGGGGCAGCGCCGGTATTGCTGAACGTGGCCATGTCGAAATCAACTATTTTCGGCACGCGCCAACCGCTCGACAACTTCAGCAACGAGCCTGTAGTGGCCGGGACGTGCCCCGTGGAAACATCAGTGCCCGCTCTGCTCGCGGCGACGCCTGTGGCCCACCTCAGGGGGCGTCGTTCGGCGACGAATGGGTCGCTCGTCTGCCGTGGAACGATCCGACGTGACCTCCGGCGACCTCGCTCGTTCGGTGCTGACGCCGCCGAACACGTGTTCGGCGAGCTCCTCGTTTCCTTTCACGCGATCAATCTGTCCCTTCATGGCATCCACCGTCGGCAATGTACCCGTCCAGACAACGTTGCAGGAGGAATGCCAAATCACGCCTCGCCGCGTGCGGGAAGCGCAGCCGAAGCACGTCAGTCACCTTGGAATCGAACTTGAACTTCAAAAGTGCGGCAGAGTCGAAGAAAACTGGAGCGGAGGAGGCGCTCCAATGCGGTAGCGCACGAATGACCGTACAGCCGCGAGGCAGGTGCTAAGCTTAGGCACCAGGGAGCGAACGCATGGGAACCTCGGCCGCGAAGCGCCTTCGGGCGCCGACCCGCGCGGAGTTCGACCGGCTCAAAGCCGAATACGATCGCCTGCGCAACGACGTTGATCTCCTCCGAGAAGACGCACGGCAGCGGCGCGAGGATCTGAGGACACAGTTCACGCGCATTGCGCAGATGCAAGCCATCCTCGACGAAGAACGGCTCGTCAATGCTCAACCGTCGGAGCCACACCCGCTGTTTCGCGCTCGCGCATCGGCTGTGAGTGCTCGAAAAAGTGACGGTGCGAGCCGTCGACGGCCGTACCGACCGACTCCAGCGGCAGTTCACTCGTGCCACTGAACGCCAGCATGAAACACAGCGCCGCCTGGGTCGCCGCCTGGCAAACGGCGCGGACCGTGCGGTGCGAGTGCAGCCGCATAGGGCGTGAAGTCGGCCAGGCTCGGCGTCGCGTGCATTGATCTCCGTCCGTGCGAGCGCGGAGGTATCGCTCGTGCTCCGCTGGGGAGACATGCTCGCGTCCACGGACGATTGTCGGTTAGCGGCCCGCGGGATGGAGGCGGACGATGTTGAGACGATAATAAAGCCTTTCCGAAACGTACCCCGCCGCACCTGTTCAAACGGGTCGACGGTCGCGGAGATCACCTGGACAGCCTGTCCGCGGTCGCCAATGAAGGCGCCCAACCCGTCCTGTTCGGCCGGAGGCAGTCGCTCCACCGCCCAGATCACCAACGTCCCGCGGCCCAGACCTTGAATCGTCGCAGGCACACCGTGGTCCCAGTAGGCAATCGGACGTTGGAGAGAGGACCACACACGCGCGATCACCAAGGCGATACCGTCGACCGATCCAAGCAGGAGCACATTCGGAAAGGGCGGCCGGCACATGATGCCAAGCTCGTCCGGCTCCGATACACCTCGACCGGAAATCGAGCGAAATCTGTCTGGCACTGATACAGATTCCCTTCTCGGGTTCATCCCGGGGGGCAACTCTGATGCCTAGCAATTCTGATAGTCGACGCAATTAGTTTTACGGGCTGACAATGGAGGTGTTGGCTACGGTTCGAGCCACGGTTGGAGCTATCACGGTCACCCTTTGTATGGAACGCCGGCCTGATCCCTGATGCTGTTGTCCCCTCGCCGGAGTGGCCGACTGGTCACCTCACACGACCGACCCTAGCTGCGTCCGGGTTCGGCGAGCGTGCGACTTGAAGATTGTGCATTCTGTCGCGAAGGATTGCCATCATGACCGCCGACAGCAAGCCACAGAGATGATCGGCGATGGACACCGCGACCGTGACACGGATCATTCGGGACATCATCGCGACTGAGCGCCTGTCGTGCGAGTTGGTCCTCGTTCAGGCCGATGCTCGGACGTGGCGGGTCACCGTTCGCGGCAGTTGGCGGCAGTTGGTCAGCTTCGATGTGCCGAAGGGGACGCCGGCGCACGTCCACGACGTCGTGCGGGCGCAGCTCGACATGCATTGCTGACGGAAACGGCGACGACTGCTACGATGGGCGCACGAGTTGGGGCGGCACCGGCGTCGATGTGCAACTGCTCGAGAATGACGAGATTCTGCTCTCGAAACGATGTCGACGGGGGAAGACGCGGAGCACGTCGCCAGGGGTTCAAGCAGGATTTCCTGATTACCCGCGGCAGAAATGGTCTGAGGTCACCCGAGAACCACCCCAGCGCAGCGTGACGCCCAGTTCGTGGCGATGAGCTACCTCGGACGTACGTTCCGGAAGAGTGGACCTCACGCCGCTGATCACCACGACCCAAGATTCAACGTAGCGACAACCACGCGGCCAGGGCGATCAGCGCGATCGCAATCACCCATTGGAACGCTCGGACAACGACGCGCATCGCCGGCCGGACCGTCACGGCCAGACTCTCGCCGAGACATGCTACAGCGATTGCGACTGCGTTGGGGGATCATTCGCGCCTGGCGTCGCTGACGTTCCTAGCCTATCTTGCGAGCCTTATTGTTGGATTCGTCGGGTCCGACCGAGACGACAGCGAGCGTGTCGGTCTCGAGGTTGAGCACGAGTTCTAGGCGACAGACGTGGCATCGGTACCGGACGCCGCTGCGCGGCCTGCTCTCGTGCTCGCTATGCTGATTTTTATCTGACACGCGGGACAGCGCCACGGCATAAGGAAAGAGCGAACCATATTCCTGAACGCACGACCGTTCCGCAAAGTCCAGCGACGGCCAGGATGTCAAGAAACAGCACCGCACCGTCAATCGGCGGAGACTTCTGCCGCGAGATGATGGACGCTGCCGCATCCTGGCTTCTCAACTCACTCCGCCATCGAAGGGA
>JBPYEE010000624.1:0-10759 GCA_051985095.1 Vicinamibacterales bacterium
CGGCGCATCGATGCGAGTACCTTTCCGACGACGTTCGGTGCCGAGGTTCGCGATCTCCACGACACTCGACTCCCGGCAGACGATCGCTTGTGTCAACTGCTCGATCGGAAAAACGGATTCGGGTGGGTTGCGGCGGCCGACGCCTTCGCGGACGCCGGCCTGGCCGAGCGACCTGAGTCGCTTCGCGCGGGCGTGTCGATCGGAACGGAGTCGCGGCGACCCGATTTCCTCAGTCAGCTCGCGAACGGAACACTCTACAACAGCCCTGAGGATCACCTGCGCTACTCGCCCTTCGTCCTCGCGGGGGCTCTGGCGGCGCATTACGGACTGACGGGACCGCAGTTGACCGTTTCGACGGCCTGCACGTCGAGCACGCAGGCGATTGGCGTCGCCTTTCACAAAATCCGTAGCGGAGAAGCCGACGTGATGCTGTCGGGCGGGTGCGACTCGTTAATTGACCCGCTGATGCTGACAGGATTCAGCCTGCTCGGCGCGTTGTCGACGCGGAACAATGATCCGACCCATGCGTCCCGCCCCTTCGACCGGCTGCGCGACGGGTTCGTGCTCGGCGAAGGTGCGGGCATCGTCGTCCTGGAAGAGCGCGAACACGCGCGGGCCCGCAATGCCAGGATTTACGGCGAGATTCTCGGGTATGCGTCGAGTTCCAACGCTTACCGCATCACCGATTCGCCGCCGAACGGCGAGGGTGCTTACCTCGCCATGAAACACGCGCTCGAGGATGCGGCGATTGAGGCGGCATGTGTCGACTACATCAACGCGCACGGCACCTCGACATCCCAGAACGATCGTAGCGAAACGATGGCGATCAAGCGCTGCTTCGGCGACGCGGCGTACCGCGTGCCGATCAGTTCCACGAAATCGATGATTGGGCACCTCGTCAATGCCGGCGGGGCGGTGGAACTGATCGTCTGTCTGTTAACGATCGCGCATCAGGTCATTACCCCGACGATCAATTATGAAGTGCCGGATCCAGAATGCGATCTGGACTACGTACCGAATGTGGCGCGACCCGCACGCGTCCGGTTCGCGCTGTCGAACTCGTTCGGATTCGGCGGTGTCAACGCAACGGTTGTCCTCGGCGCTGCGGAGGCAGCGTGAAACGACGCGTTGCGATCACTGGTCTCGCGGCCGTCACCCCCTTCGGCACCGATCTCGACCATCTGTGGCGTGCGGGTGCGTCCGGACGGTCCGGCATTCGAGTCATGGACACCAACCGCGGTCCGATCGTCGGCGCTCCCGTTGACGGTTTCTCGCCGCGTGACCACATCGACGCGAAGTCGCTGCGGTTGATGTCACCGGCGGTGGCGTTTGGCGTCGCTGCGGCGAGTCTCGCCGCTTCCGATTCCGGACTGCCACTCCCCAATCCGGAACCATCGCGGCTCGGTGTCTTTGTCGGATCGCGCGGTCACAGCTCCGACCGTCAGGACCTCGTACCGGCGATCCAGGCGGCGGTTGCTGACGGCACGTTTAGCCTCAACGTGTTTGGCGCGCGGGGATTGCCGCTGGTGAACCCGCTGTGGCTGCTCAAGGGCCTTGCCAATAACGTTCTGTATTTCGTGTCGCTGAAGTACGACGCCAAGGGTCCGAACAACAACATCTCCATGGGCGGCGCTGCCGGCACGATTGCGATCGGTGAGGCCTTTCGTGCAATCCAGCAGGGTGCGGTCGACGTCGCATTTGCCGGGGGGTACGATTCGGCACTCGACGTCGACCGTCTCGAGATGTTCGGTCGATCGGGCCTGACGACCACCTCGGGCGATCCGATGGCGGCCAGCCTGCCATTCGATCGTCGCCGCACTGGTTTCGTGCCGGGCGAAGGCGCCGCATTCGTGATGCTCGAACCGCTAGATGCAGCGCGGCGTCGCGGTGCGAAGCTGTATGCAGAAGTGATTGGTTACGGGTCGGCGGCCGCGGCGCCGGCGGACGGGAGCGGTATCTCGCGACATGGCGTGGCTGATGCGTTGACATGCGCGCTGGCCGACGCTTCGGTCGCCGCGCCGGACGCTGTATTTGCCGTCGGACTCGCCACCCAACGCGGGGACATCGAGGAGACCGAGGGCCTCAAGATGGTGCTGCGTTCCCGTTCGCGCATGGTTCCGGTTCCGGCGTTGACGTCGATGCTCGGGTACGCATTCGCCGCGGCGGGGGTGATCGCTGTCGTCGTCGCGTGCCGCGCGCTCAGTGAGAGCGCGCTGCCGCCAACGATCAACCTGACCGAGCCCGACCCGGCCTGCGATCTCGACTACGTCGCCGGAACCGCAACGCGAGCGGCAGCGATCCGAACGGTCGCCGTGAACAGCGCCAACTTCGGCGGAGCCCACGCGGCGCTGATTCTTGGTCGACCAGAATGAGCGACGCTCCTCCCACGGTCCATCCCGTCGCGCTAGTCACCGGCGGATCAGGAGATCTCGGAGGTGCGATCTGTGAGGCGCTCGCGCGCGCAGGCTATTTCGTGGCGGTGCACTGTCACCGCAACGCGGTTCGGGCAGCAGCGGTCACCGACGCGATTCGCGCAGCTGGAGGATCCGCTGCGGTGTACGAAGCGGACTTGTACCAGCCTGACGCAGCCGACGCGCTTGTCAGCCGGGTTGTCGCGGATCACGGTGGAATCGGCGCGCTCGTGAACAACGCTGGCATGATCCGTGACGGCCTTCTGTTGGCCATGTCCGATGAAGACGTGGCGCTTGTGCTTGATCTGAATCTCGCGGCGGCGTTTCGGACGACGCGTGCTGCAGCACGCCACATGATGCGGTGGAAGGCGGGGGTGATCATAAACGTATCATCGGCGGCCGCGTCGAAGCCCAATCGTGGTCAATCCAGCTATGCGGCCGCCAAAGCGGGCCTCGAAGGCTTCACCCGCGCGATGGCCATGGAATTGGCGTCCAAGGGAATCACGGTCAACGCCGTGGCGCCGGGTGTCATCGACAGCAAGATGACGCGGCCGCTCCGTGATGTCGCCGCGGATCGGATCCTCGCGCGGATTCCGCTGGGTCGCTTCGGCACGCCGGCCGACGTCGCCGGCGTCGTTGGATTCCTGGCCTCGCCCGCGGCCCGTTACATCACGGGTGAAGTCGTGCACGTCGACGGGGGACTGAGATGAGCCGCCGCGCGTTGGTCACCGGTCTCGGCGTCGTCTCTGCAGCCGGTATAGGGGCCGACGTGTTCTGGCACGCCGCCCTGGCGGGAACGACCGGCCTGGCACCAGCATCGCCAGACCTCGCCGCAGCGGGCGCGCGGATCGCGGGTGCGATTAAGGGCTTTTCAGGCGCAGCTTACTTGAAGAACGAACGACACGGGCGCGTGCTCAATCGAACGTTCGAGTTGTTGATTATCGCGGGCGCGCTTGCCGCGGCTGACGCAGGCCTCGGGGCGACGTCGATTCCGGCGACCCGACTGGGCGTGGTTACCGGCATCGGCCCGATCAATCAGTACACCGACGATGTCATCACGGCGGCCCGTGAGGCGTCGAACGGCTTCGGCTTCGACGTCGCGCGGTTTGCGGAAACGGCGCGCTCGATGCACCCCCTTCGACGCTTACGCCTCCTGCCAAATACGGGCGCGGCATTGCTCGCGATCGAGCATCAAGCGATGGGTCCGAGCCTGACGTTCGTCAGCGGTCACACGACGGGGCTGCAGGCGATTGCGCAGGGATTGGCGATGATTCGTGAAGGACGCCTCGATGGCGTGCTGTGCGGAGGGGCCGATTCGCGGCTGACGCCACTTGAGGTGCGCCTCTTCCATGCACAGTGCTCGCTGACGCCATCCGATGATCCCGATCTCGCGTGCCGGCCCTTCGATCGCAAACGCGATGGCGTCGTTGCGGGCGAAGGAGCAGCCATGGTGCTGATCGAGGCGGAAGACTCGGCGCGTCTGCGGGGAGCCCAGACCTATGCCGAGCTTCGATCGTGCGCGTCGGCGGGTCCGGCCGATGGCGGATGTTTTGAGTCAATGCGGCTCGCCGCGGGCGCAAGTCCGAGCGGCCGGCCGGACGTGATCGTCGCGCATGGCGACAGCGGTATCCAGTCGGACAGGCTGGAAGCGGCGGCGATTAATCGCATCGCACCCAGATGCGTGACTGGTCTGCAGCCCGTAGTGGGGCACACGATGAGCGCGTGTGGGGCGCTCAACATTGCTGCAGCCTGCTTGATCCTCGCCGATGAGCGCGTTCCATCTATCCGGTCGCTCCGTGAACCGGAAATCCCGCTGCCGTACGCGACAGAGCCGCGTGCCGGACACTTCGATTCCGTGCTGGTCAACGCCCTTGAACCGGACAATGCAGCGTGGTCGGCGCTGGTGACGCGCGCGTGACCATTCGATCATCGTCGACCCGGGTTGCCGTGACAGCGGCGGACGTGCTCAGCCCGTTGGGCGCGACCTGGGCCGAAACATCAGCAAATCTTCGGAGCGGGATGAGTGGCATCCGACCAATCACGCGCTTTGATGCGTCAGCGTTTCCCGTGCGTGCTGCTGGAGAAGTGCACGGCTGGACTCCGGAGGACGACTGTCGGACGCGCATCGAGGCGATGTTCGATCGAGTGGTCCGCTGCGCGCTGCCGATCTTGCCGTCACTGGATCTGCGACGCGTGGGCATCTCACTCGGTTTTGGCAAAGAGCCCATCTCGTTCGGCGAGTCGCTTCCCGACACGGTGAGCGCGCTGGTCGACGAGCGCCGCCAGCGGGCACTCGACTACGCAGGTCAGACCGCGCGACTCGCCGCGAGGCTCGGCTGTCGAGGTCCACAGTATTCGATCTACACGGCGTGCGCCTCCGGCAACGACGCGGTCGGTGTGGCGTTCGAGGTGCTTCGGCGCGGCGATGCGGACGTGATGATCGCAGGCGCGGCTGACTCGCAGATTGCGCCGGTGCCGCTGATGGAGTTCTATCTGCTGAACGCACTGGCACCGTCGGACGGTGCGCCTCAGCCGCGCCCCTTCGACAGACGGCGCAACGGATTCGTGCTCGGCGAAGGCGCCGCGATGTTCGTGCTCGAGCGTCTAGCGCATGCACAACGGCGCGGCGCTCCGATTCTCGGTCAAATCGCTGGCTACGGCGCGTCA
This sequence comes from Vicinamibacterales bacterium, assembly GCA_051985095.1. Lineage (GTDB taxonomy): Bacteria > Acidobacteriota > Vicinamibacteria > Vicinamibacterales > CAVVIG01 > Gp6-AA45. The sequence goes on from JBPYEE010000624.1 coordinate 5,079, forward strand.
ACAGATGCCTACTCACTAACGCGCAGTCATCCCCGCGCCGACGGTGCAGTTGCCGCGATGGACGCCGCGCTTGCGTCTGCCGGTTTGACGACGGACCAGATCGACTACATCAATGCGCACGGGACCGGGACGATCCTGAACGATCAGGCTGAAACCGAAGCAATTCGCCGCGTCTTCGGCCGCCGTGCGCAGCAGATTCCCGTGACCTCGACCAAATCGATGACCGGTCATGCCCTCGCGGCCGCAGGCGCGGTGGAGCTGGCCTTTTGTCTCATGGCGATCGAAGGACAATTCATTCCGCCGACCATCAACTACGAAGAACCCGATCCGTTGTGCGATTTGGATTACGTTCCTCGACAAGCCCGTCCTGCGAGCATCAAGACCGTCGCGTCGAATGCATTCGGCTTTGGCGGTCAGAATGCAGTCATCGTCGTGTCGACATTCGACGGCTAAGACGTGTTCAGCCTCGCCTTGTCGGATAGCCGGTCAGCGATACACCCACGAGCGTCGGTGGATCATGTCTGCAGCCGTGCTCCGCCGCAGCACACGCACTGGCTCGGTGCAGCACACTCAAGGTTACCGCCGCATACCGGCCTCGACAGGCAACCACCTGGCGAGCAGCGACTTGAGGGTGTTGTGAACACTGGAACGCCGTTTGCGTTGCTCTTGGTGCGCTCCCCCAGCGCTCCCCGTCTTCGACGGTCGATGCTTGTCCATACCAACCGTCCGTTCCAGCCGGCGATCCTCGCGGCGTTTTATTTGGTTCATCAGTGTCAGGGTTCGTGGGTTTGGCCGCGGATTCGTCGCTGTCTTCTTCGTGCGGCGAGCGCGTGCCGCGTTGTCCGACATGCAGTTCGGATGAGGTTGGCTGGCTTCAATCGGTAGCCGGGACGGCTACCGCCTGTCGCGCCTGGGCGGCTGCCCGCAACGCCTCCCGTCGTCGTAAGAGGATGGCTTCCGCGTCGGGCGCGCCCATCACCACCGCTTCGAGGTGTTTGCAGAAGTCCGGTTCGCCGCTCTTGGTCCGCAGCTCGGCGAGAAATGGCTGCACCTTGGCGAAGGTTCCGAATATTTCGGTGTGCGCTGCACGAAAGGCATCCGCGTCGATGGCGCCGGTGGTCACGAGCGACGCTGCCATATCCCAGTAGCCGAGGACCATCCGAAACGAGGCGTTTCGATCGCCGCGAACCACTGTGATGAGCTCCTCAAAGGTCTCTGGATTGAACTCGGCGAGGAACCAGGCGCGAGCTTCGCGTAACACTGGCTCGCGTCGCAGATCGAACAACTGCAGATTTAGTTGAGCGCTAGCAAACGGCGTTGGCATTCAGGCCTCGCGGAGCACATCCCGAATCGACGGCCCAGGCAGCGGCAGGGTCATTGGATCGGTGCGCCGGTGGAGATCACCCGACTTGGTTCGAGAGCACCGCGCCGTGGCAGGCGTCGGTGCCGTCTTGGCCTGAAAACGAATCCGTGGCGCCATCGGCGGACAGCCGGATCTGGAACCATCAGGTTCACCGGGCACCTGAAGATCGGCCAGCCCGACGTAGCGACGCGATTGCGTGTACCGGCGGCCTCGGCCGTATTGATCTGGCGTGCCCGACAGATTGCGGCGGTGCGCCACTGAGATGACGTACAGCTCTGTGTCGGCTGCCATTGAACGCCGCTGACGGCGAGGAGAATCACCGCTACGGTCAGCTTCAGCACGGTAGTTCACCTCGTTCGTCAGGTTTCGCGCAGCACCTCGGTCGGATCAATCCGCGACGCGCGCCACGCGGGCAGCCAGCCTGCGACGGCGCCGACTGCGGCGAGGATTGCAGCAGCACCGATAAGCGTGACCGGGTCGCGCGGCTCCACGCCGTACAGCAGTGAGGCGACGAACTTTGAGGCCCATGCGCTCACGACCGCCCCGACCACGATGCCGGCCCCGACAAGCAATGCCACCCGCGACAAAACCAGCCCGACGACCGCGGCTGGTGCGGCACCGAGCACCATGCGGATGCCGATCTCGCCGCGACGCTGCGTCACGCCATATGAGGTGACACCATACACCCCAATGAGGGCGAGCAGCAGGGCCAATGCCCCGAAAAACGACGAGAGCATCGCCAACACGCGATCCTGATTGAGCGTGGCGTCGACCTGGCTACTGAGCTCACGAAAGCTGAACGCAAGATCAGGGTTCAAGGTATTCAACGTCTTGGCGACCGCGGCAGCCGTCTGTGTCGATCGACCCGACGAGACCTGCACGCTGACGGTCAGTGCGACCGGCGCCATGCCCAAGTGTCCATAGGCCGTCGGCGGCACCGGCTCGCGAATCGAGTTGTAGACCGCATCGGAGGCGACCCCGATGATCGTAGTGGGAGTCCCCTCTTGGACAAAAAACACCTGGCCGACAGCCTTCCCGCTGGGAATGAACCGGTGGACGAACGCTTCGTTCACGATAGCGACCGGTCTCGTGCGCGCGACGTCATCGGCATTGAAGTCGCGCCCTTCCAGCAACCGGATGCCGTAGGCGGCCAGCCATCCCGACGACACGATATTCGTCGCGACGGATCGCTCCGGATCGGAGCCCTGCGGCGGACCGTTCAGACTCACGAAACTGATCACCGAGATGCCATCCAGGGGTGTGATCGACGAGCCGCCGACCGCTGAGATACCCGGGATCGCTCGAATGGCCTCGATCGCCCGCATGAACAGCGGCAGTCGTTCCGCCCGTTCAAGGTTAGCGTGCGTGGTGTTGATATTCACCAGGAGCATGCGATCGGTATCAAACCCGGTCGGTCTGGTCGCGAGCCGAGAAAATGAGCGTACAAACAAGCTAGCCGTCACGACCAGCACGAGAGCAACAGAGACCTGGCCGATGGCGAGCACCGCGGCCCAGCGTCCAGTCGCTCGGCTACGTCCGTACTGATGCACGGCGTCAATCGGATCGACGCGCGCCGCGCGAATCGCGGGCGCGAGACCGAACGCGAGCGTCGTCAGCACCGCGACGGTCGCCGTGAACATCACGATACGCCAGTCGGCCGAGAGATTGAGCACGACCGGGGTAACCGGAGTGGACAGTCGAGTGGTCAGCCAGCCGGCACCCCACGAGGCGAACAGCAAGCCGACGGCCGTGCCCAGGCCGGAGAGCACGAAGCTCTCGATCAAGAGTTGAAAGGCGAGACGCCGCCCAGACGCGCCCAAGGCGCGCTGAACGCTGAGGTCGTGACGTCGCGCCGTCGCCCGTGCAAGCAAGACCGCCGCGATATTTACGCACGCAATCATCAGGACGAGCGCAACCAGACCGACGAGGATTGTGAGCGGCGCCGCGTATCGGCGTCGGAGCGCGGACGTCCCTGTCGCGCCTGAGACAAGTGTCAGCGGGCTTTTCAGAATGTCCAGGTCCGGGTAAGACGCCGCTTGCGGTGCGCCCGCGTCGCGAATCTGCGGTTGCAGTCGGCGCACTATCGCCGTCGCCGCGTCGACCGATTGGTCGGCCTTCAATCGGACCATGATCCTGAAGACCCACGCGTCCAGCAGGTTGCTTCGGCCAATCACCGCTGCCGTGGCGACGGGGATCGCAATGTCGAACGCGCGGCCAACTTCGGGACCGTAGAAAGCCGGCGGCATGACTCCGACAACGATGAACGGGGCTCGCTCGATGGTTAGAGGCTTGCCCACTACATCAACGGCGCCGCCGAATCGCCGCTGCCAGAGGCGGTGGCTGATAACCACGACAGGCGGCGCACCGGCGACATCGTCTTCGGTGGTGAAGGTCCGACCCCGCACGGCCCGGACGCCGAGCACGTTGAAAAAGTCTCCGCTGGTGAGCATCCCGTCAACGGGCTGCACTTCGCCACCGCGAGCGAGGTCAAATCGGGCCGGTGCCCAGGCGCAGCTGCCGTCAAACGCCTCGGCACGGTCGCGCATCGCCATCCAAATCGGCGCGGTGTAGCCAGGCAGCTGCGGAATCAGCGGATACGTCGGAATGCCACCCGCCACCAGGGCCAGCCGGGCGGGGTCGTTCACTGGCAACGGGCGGAGCACCAGCCAGTTCACGATCGAAAAGATCGCCGTGTTCGCACCGATGCCGAGCGCCAGCGACAGGATCGCAACCGTGGTGACAACGGGAGTCGCGCAAAGCGATCGAATGGCGAGCCGGAGACCCTGCATTCGGCCTCACGAGGTACTATCGCGCAGGACGATGACGGAGACAACGCCCTTGGCCGCATCTGGGAGGAATTGCTGATCGAAAGGCGACCAAGGTGTCGCGAGTCTAGTCTCGGACACCGAGCATCATGAAACCCCCTCCATGAACCTGTATCGGTAGCTCTGGACGCCTGATGTCGGGACCGATTACGCCGCGTGGTTCGTCGCAGTCGAGCGAGGCCGACGATCCGGCTCGAGCCTGCGAATCGCGAGCGGAACGGTTAGCGCATGGTGAGCGCCGAGGAGACCCTGAGACTCAAGCGCGATTTTGCTGAGGAATTTGGTGCCGAGGGCGGGAATCGAACCCGATTAACGCATAGCAGTAACTATTTGATGGTGCGCGACTTTTGGCCTCAATTCAAAGATCATCAAGAAGTTACAGTCCCTCTCGCGTTTACTGGACTTCGCACGAGTCCCCTGAAATCCGCCTCCGTCGTGGAGAAATGTTGGAGAAACGCTTCGTTTGAGAAATGCGTCGCCGCCTTCTCTCTAATGACCGTTTTTCTTGTCCCGCCGGCTTTCTGCCTCGCCTATCGGCGACGGACGCAGACTCCGGGCTCGGGCGTGAGGCGCACATCGTGACGCGATTGCACAACTGGATGAAGTTCACGCGCAGGCCGATCATGCGCGCCGTCTCGTGCCGGATGGCTCAGAACGTCGAACTTCGAGGGATGATGGCCGACATTAGGGGATGCCCCTCAGCGCGCGGCATCTGAATCCCTAAGATCGATGCGATTGTCGGCGTGACGTCCGCCGGCGTCGCCGCATCGCCGTATGTGCCCGCTTTGATGCCGGTTCCGTAGAAGATCAGCGGCACTCGTTGGTCATCGTCGCTGGCCGTGCCGTGAGTGGTTCCGCCAGCCCCGAACATCCAGCCCGGCTTCGGAACGAGAATCAAATCGCCGCTGCGACCCGGGAAGTACGAGAGGGCCGCTGCCTTCAGGATCGTGTCCTTCGAATTTGTGCCTGCCGCCACCTGTTCGGCGGTAAAGACCGCGCGGATTCCGGGTCTGGTCCGGATCGCCTGAAGGATGGCATCGACAGCGCCGGGCGATGCGGTCAACCTGCCGTACGCACCGGGCAAAAAGTAGATGTCGTTTCCAAACACTCGGGCAAGATATCGGCCGGATCCCAGCGACGACCTGGCGTGAGACTCAATGATGTCCGCAAGGCCCGTTGCGTCAATCCGGCCGCCGTCCCGGCCGCTGCTCGTGAGCTGTTCCGGAATGTCGGTCACGCCATGATCCGCGGTTAACGCCATGAGGTAGGCGTCTCGACCGACGAGCGTGTCGATTCGGTCGAACAACGTACCAAGCGTGCGATCCAGCTGGGCGTAGACGTCGTGAATCTCGACGCTGTGTGGACCAAACGCATGGCCCACGAGGTCCGGCGTTGAAAAGCTAATCCCCAGCACATCCGTCGTGTCATGCTTCCCGAGTTGCTCCGACTCGATGAGTGCCGCCGCCAATCGGCCGACGTACTGATCGGCGTAC